>JBEDHT010000031.1:0-5233 GCA_041174025.1 Pseudomonadota bacterium | reverse complement strand
GGTCAGGAAAGCACTGATTTATTCGTCATACCGGCGCAGGCCGGTAACCAGTGCCTTTGTTTAACCGGGTTCCGGCCTGCGCCGGAACGACGAACCCGTATATGTCAGCATGTCCCTGGGGAGGTTTATCGTGGCGCGGCACGCACGCTGATGATGCCGCCCAGCACGATCAGCGCGACAGCCAGCCAACGGTCTGCTGATAGCGTTTCGCCCCAGAGCATGATGCCGAACAGACTGGCGATTACCACGGTCGTGTAGGCGAGACTGCCCACCACCAGATGGTTGCCGGTGCGATAAGCGCGGGTCATGGCGAATTGGGCAATGGTGGCTGAGGCGCCGAGACCGAGCAGCAGCGGCAGGTCTTTCCATGAAACCGTGTTGAAATGATGCACCAGCATCCAGAATCCTGCCCCGATGGTGCATACCAGCGTGAAATAGAACACGGTGCGCCAGTCCGGCTCTCCGGCACGTGCCAGCTGGGTGACATGCACGTAGACGATACCGGCCGTCAGCCCTGACAGTAAGCCTATTGTGCCTGCCAACAGCTCATCGGCATCGAGGCTGGGTTTCAGTAGCAGCGCGACGCCGGCAAAGCCCAGCAAGATGGCAAGAATCAGAATCTTGCGCGGTTTTTCGTGCAGCATGAACGGCGCAAACATGGCCATGAACAGCGGTGAGGTGTAATTGAGCGTGATGGCGGTCGCCAGCGGCAAGGCGTTGATGGCGTAAAAAAACATCACCAGCGAGACGAAGCCGAGAATGGAGCGTGTCATCTGCTTGCCGAGCACCGGTGTGCGCAGTTGCAGATTTTGTCTTCTTGCCAGCACGAAAATGAACAGCAGCCCGAAGAACGAGCGGTAGAACACCAGTTCGGCGCTACTGAAGGTCTGGCCGCCGATCTTGACCAGTGCCCCCATGATGGCGAAGAAAAAGGCAGCCACCAACATCCACAGGCTGCCCGGTCTGTTGATGCTGAATCGCGCAGGTATCAAGATCGGCTGCTTGCCAGATGCGGTTCGAGCTGGCGGCGCAGCCACTGATGGAAGTGTTCCATGCCGGTTTCCATCGGATGCTGGTAGGGCCCGCGTTCATCGATACCCTGACTGAACAGCGCGGCGCGGCCTTTCTGCATGCGTTCACAGATTTCCTTGTCCTCAACGGCGGTCTCGTTGTAGGCCGCCTGATGCGCCTTGACAAAGGCTTCCTCGAACAGCGCAATATCTTCGGGGTAATAAAACTCGACCACGTTGGTGCAGGCATCGACGCCGCGCGGAATGATATGGGAGACGACCAGTACGTCGGGATACCACTCGATCATCAGGAACGGGTAATAAACCAGCCAGATCGCGCCGTACTTGGGCAGGCGGTCATGATTGTAGTTGAGCACCTGCTCCTGCCATTGCTTGTAGATGGCGGAACCGGGTTTCTGCAACGCCTGCTTGATGCCGACGGTCTGCACGCTGTACCAGTCGCCGAATTCCCAGTGCAGGTTGTCGCAATCGACGAAGCGGTCGAGTCCTGGGTGGAACGGGCCGACGTGATAGTCTTCAAGATAGACCTCGATGAAGGTTTTCCAGTTGAAGTTGTATTCTTCGATCATCACGCGATTGAGCAGATAACCACTGAAGTCGAAATCCTGCTTGCAGCCCAGCCTGGCGAGGTCTTTGGCGATATCGCGCTTGCTGTCGAACAGCAAGCCCTGCCAGTTTTGCAGCGTGGTCTGATCCAGATGCAGGCACGGATTCTGCTCGAAATGCGGAGCGCCGATCAGCTCGCCCTCCAGGTTGTAAGTCCAGCGGTGCAGTGGGCAGACGATATGGCGGGTATTGCCGCGGCCGTTCAGCATGATGGCCTGGCGATGGCGGCAAATGTTGCTGACCAGTTCGATCCTGTTGTCATTGTTGACCAGTACCTTGGCCTCGTTCATCCACTCGATTGCATGAAAATCCCCCGGATTGTTCACCATCAGCTGGTGACCGATGTATTGCGGTGAAGCGGGGAACAGAAATTTCTTTTCCAGTGCATAAATGTCGGGATCGATGTACCAGGATACCGGCAGTTGCGAGCGGTACTCCGAAGCGGCGGCCTCGAAAGAGGCGAATGTGGTGGCATTGAGCTCGGACATGGCGTTTACTTGTGTGATGATTAAACGATGGTCGAATACTTGTATGCTTTTGGATTTGAAGCCTCGATTCGAAACCCGGATTTGAATCCAATTTTCAGCAAGCCCTCAATTCTGCCCCAAAGTCTGTTTTTAATAAACCATTTTCGGCTCCGCATGCCGAGCTGCAAGCCGTTCCGGATTTCACCGGAAGCCGTTGCAATTGTTGATTAATCGCCGGTTTTAAGCTACCCTCGGGTATGCTGAAATGCAGGCAGGATTTCCCCGTTCATGAATTTCAGCTGATGCACGGATTTCACCAGAGGCATGAATTTCACCAGAGGAGAATAAGCCCATGAAAAACCCACTTGACTCGATCACAGGAACGATAGTTTCCGGCCTCGTTCTGACCCTGGTTTTATACCTGTTTCTAAAAAACTTCATTCTGGCGGGGGTGTAACATGGATATCATGCTCGACGGGATTTTTCGCTGGCTGCATATCGTTGCCGGCGTGACATGGATCGGTCTGCTCTATTATTTCAACCTGGTGCAGGTGCCGGCCATGAAAGAAGCCACGGCAGACGGTACGGCTGCCGGTATTTCCAAGCACGTGGCGCCGCGCGCGTTGCTGTGGTTCCGCTGGGCAGCACTGGTCACCTGGTTTGCCGGCGCGGCGTTGCTGGGGCCGAATTTCACGCACGCATTCGCGCTTGAACCGGCCTATGCCGGTATCGGCATTGGTGCATGGCTCGGTACCATCATGCTGTTCAACGTCTGGGTGCTGATCTGGCCGAACCAGAAAAAGATTCTGGGTCTGGTTGCAGCGACGGATGAAGCCAAGGCCAAGGCCCGGCGCGTGGCGTTCCTTGCATCGCGAACCAACACGATGTTGTCGATTCCCATGCTGTTTTTCATGGCGAACGGTTTGACACACAAGGCTGCCATCGGCCTGTAAGCATTTTGATACATGCTTTGAAACGGCGGCAGCAGCCGCCGTTTGCATTTTTATTTTTAGAGTAAGAACAACATGTCAGAACATTTGATGAACACTTATGGCCGTCAGCCCGTCACTTTCGTCAGGGGTGAAGGTGCCTGGCTTTGGGACGACAAGGGTGAAAAATACCTCGACGCCTTGTCCGGGGTCGCTGTCAACGGTCTCGGCCATGCCCATCCGGCGCTGGTGCGTGCCATCTCGGAGCAGGCGGCGAAGCTGATTCACGTCTCCAACATCTATCAGATTGCCGAGCAGGCGCGTCTGGCAGACAAGTTGGCCGAAATCTCCGGCATGGATAAAGTGTTCTTCTGCAATTCCGGCTGCGAGGCTAACGAGGCGGCGATCAAGCTGGCGCGTCTTTATGGCCACAACAAGGGAATCGAAAGCCCGGAGATCATCGTCATGGAACGTGCTTTTCACGGCCGCACCATGGCAACGCTGTCGGCCACCGGCAACCGCAAGGCACAGGCCGGTTTCGAGCCCCTGGTCAGCGGTTTCATCCGTGTGCCGTTCGATGACCTCGAGGCTGTCCGCCAGGTCGCATCGCGCAACCAGAACGTGGTCGCCATCCTGGTCGAACCGGTGCAGGGCGAGGGCGGCATCAACGTGCCGCACGATGTCAAAGGCTATCTGCAGGGATTGCGCCAGATTTGTGATGCACACGGCTGGCTGCTGATGCTGGATGAAGTGCAGAGCGGCATCGGCCGTACCGGCACCTGGTTTGCCTTCCAGCACACCGAGGTGATGCCGGACGTGATGACGTTGGCGAAAGGTCTCGGTTCCGGCGTGCCTATCGGTGCCTGTGTCGCCAGGGGTGCGGCAGCCGATGTCTTTACCTACGGCAAGCACGGTTCGACGTTTGGCGGCAATCCGCTCGCTAGCGTCGCGGGCCTGACTACGCTTGAAGTCATCGCCAATGACAAGCTGCGCGAAAACGCAGAAAACATGGGCAATTACATCTGCGATCTGTTCAGAAGCGAACTGGCCGGCCTCAGTGGCATCAGGAACATACGCAATGCCGGTCTCATGATCGGTGTCGAGCTCGACCGCCCGTGCGGTGATCTGGTCAGGCAGGCGCTGGAGCAGAAACTGTTGATCAATGTGACGGCGGATAATGTCATCAGACTGTTGCCGCCTTTGGTCATTCAACAAAACGAGGCAAGCCGGATCGTCGAGATACTGGCACCGCTGATCAGGAAGTTTCTCGGCGCCTGATCGCGCGGCCTCCAACCGATAGCAGTGAAACTTATGGCAATCAAACACTTTTTACAATTCAACGATCTGACCGCAGACGAGCTCAATCACATCTTCGAGCGCACCCGCTGGATCAAGACGCAGTTCAAGAATTATCAGCAGTACTGGCCGCTGGTCGACCGCACGCTGGTGATGATTTTTGAAAAAGCCAGCACGCGCACCCGTCTTTCCTTTGAAGCGGGCATGCAGCAGCTTGGCGGTTCGGCCATCTACCTCAATACGCGCGATTCCCAGCTTGGGCGCGGCGAACCGGTCGAAGATGCGGCGCAGGTGATCTCGCGCATGAGCGACATCGTCATGATCCGCACCTTTGAACAGGAAATTATCGAGCGTTTCGCGGCCAATTCCCGCGTTCCGGTGATCAACGGTCTGACCAACGAATATCACCCGTGCCAGATTCTGGCCGACATCTTCACCTTTATCGAGCATCGCGGCTCGATAAAGGGCAAGACCGTCGCCTGGATCGGCGATTCCAACAACGTTTGCAATACCTGGCTGCAGGCTGCAGAAGTGCTGGATTTCAACGTGCACGTCTCCACACCGCCAGGCTACGAAGTCGAGCAGGAACGCGCAGGACTATACGGCCACGCGCATTACGAGGAGTTTGCTGACCCGATGGAAGCTGCGCGCGGCGCCGATCTGGTCACGACCGACGTATGGACATCGATGGGTTTTGAAGCCGAAAACGAAGAACGCATGCGCGACTTCGCCGATTGGCAGGTAGATGCCGACATGATGAAAATCGCTGCCAAAGACGCGCTTTTCATGCACTGTCTGCCAGCCCACCGCGGTGAAGAAGTCGCTGCGGAAGTCATAGACGGCCCGCATAGCGTGGTGTGGGATGAAGCTGAAAACAGACTGCATACGCAAAAGGCTCTTATGG
>JBEDHT010000030.1:0-4316 GCA_041174025.1 Pseudomonadota bacterium | reverse complement strand
GGGCCGCTCATTTCGCCGATCGCCACTTCCGGTTCTGCAGCGGTTCCCACCGGACCACCAGCGACCAGGGCTTCGCCTACACGCATTACGATACTCTCGCTCATTCTCGTTCTCCTTGATTGAATCGGTTGAAATTTACCTATAGTAAACAATTGTAATTTATATTACACATATTGACCACCTCTGCCGGCGCCAAAAAACAAAAAAGCCGCCCGCAGGCGGCTGTGCGGCACAGCATGTCACTTCTGCTTGTGCGCCCACACTGCAGCCTCCAGACGGCTGGTGAGCTTGAGCTTGCTGAGCAGGTGCTTGATATGCACCTTGACCGTGGTATCGCTGATGCCGAGATTGCGGGCGA
Source organism: Pseudomonadota bacterium (assembly GCA_041174025.1). GTDB lineage: Bacteria > Pseudomonadota > Gammaproteobacteria > Burkholderiales > Methylophilaceae > UBA6140. The sequence goes on along the minus strand of JBEDHT010000030.1, from coordinate 3,958 downwards.
TGGTCTTGTTGTTCAGACCGTTGGCCAGACATTGCAGTATCTCGTGCTCGCGTTCGGTGAGCGAGACTTCCTCGTCCTTTCTGTTCAGCTTGGGGTCGATCAGCGCCTGTTTCAGAATCTCGGTCAGGCTGTCCTGGATCACGGTCATGCCCTCTGCCACCTTCTTCAGGTTGGCACAGAGGTCTTCCGGGTCCATGTCCTTCAACAGATAACCGTCGGCGCCGGCACGCAAGGCTTCTAGTAGATCGTCCTCGGCATCGGAAACGGTGAGGACGACGAACTTGGCCTTCAGCTCGCCCTGCTTGAAACGCTTCAGCGTTTCGATACCATTCAGCCCCTTCATGTTGAGGTCGATCAAGACCAGGTCCGGCGTCAGCGTCTGCGCCAATTCCAGACCTTCGGCACCGGAAGATGCCTCGCCGACCACCTCGAAACTCGGATCGTCGCCGATGATCTGGCCGACACCCTTGCGGAACAAGGCATGGTCGTCGATCAGAAATACCTTGTATGTGTTGCTCATGAGAAATCCCCCTCCGTTGTCTATTGCGGCAATTTGGGCGTGAATACCAGCCGCACGCGCGTGCCGCCTTTTCTGCGGCGCAGCACCGCAATCTCGCCGCCCAGGCTGTAAGCCCGCTCTTTCATGATTTTCTGGCCGTAATGGCCGGCTTCTTCAGGTCTGGCAGTGTAGCCTATGCCATCGTCATCTATGGTCACCATCATACTGCCGCTGGGCTGAAACACCAGTGCCACGTTGACCGTGGTCGCGCCGGAATGCCTGACGATATTGGATAAAGCCTCGCGGATGACGTGCAGGATATGAAATTCCTCATTCACCGTGAGACGGCAATTGACCAGACGATTGTCCAGCGTGATGTTCAGATTCGAGCGCTGCATGAATTCGTCGATAGCCGCCTGTATCGCAAAGCTGAGGCCGCGCACATCCATGTGCACGCGGAAGGTCGCCAGCAGTTCGCGCAGCTCGCGATAGGCATTGTCCAGCCCCTCCCGCAGTTCGTTGACGATGTTCTGCATGGTTTCGAACGACATGCTGCCGGGCGATTGCGACTGCAATCTGGATATCTGGATCTTCATGAACGACAACGATTGCGCCAGCGAATCGTGCAATTCGCGCGCGATGGCGGCACGCTCTTCCAGCAGCGCAACACGGCGCCCTTCCTGCTCGCGGCCCTGAAAGCCCATGATCATCGACAACAGCTGCGCGGTGACTTCCACCAGCTGGGTCTCGGTCTCGTCGAACAGGTGTTCGCCGTCCGCCTCGATCAGCAGCACGCCCAGCGCCCCCGAGGGGCTGGTAAAGCCGACTGCCAGGCACTGCGTTTTCATGCCTTCTTCATTGGTGCTGAAAAATCTGACGAAACTGGCCGTGGTCAGCTCGTCGAACAAGCCATCCTTCAGATTGACCGGCTTGTGATGAGAGAACAGCACGCGTTCGGCAGAAACGCCGGAATCGGTTTCAGTGAAGATCAGTGCAACGTTGTTGGCATTGAGCGCTTTTTCCAGCTGGAACAGGCCCTTGCGCAGGGCGGTTTCGCTCAACATCGTGTTGTTGACGGATTCGACGAAACCATAGAGAAAATCCTGCGAGCGGATCATGCGGCGCAGGCGTTCGCTGCTGGTCTGGTTGAACCACTCGGTCTCGGCCTTGAAGCCGCCCAGACGCGCCGACATTTCATAGATCAACCGTTCCAGTTCGGCAAACTCGTCCACCTCGACCCGGCTGCGCTCGCTCAGAAACTCGGCCGGAACGAAAGCAGTGAGCTCGCCGATACGGTCGACCAGAATTTTTCTGGCCGATAATGCGATCGCCCCCAGACAAGCCATCACCAGCAACAGGCTGACCAGCTGCAACAGCGAGATCACGGATTGCTTGATCTCGACATCGCGTTCAAGCGTGTCATAAAGACTGCGGTAGGCTTCGATCAGGCGGCTGATTGCGATGCGCTGATGCTCGGCCGGAAGCGCCGCGAAATTCAGCGCAAGATCGGCCTGCAAACGCTCCAGATGGTTGAGGTCGCGGACGAGGTCGGGAACATCCTGGCTATGCAGCCAGGAAAGCTCTGCAACCACCGCCCGCAACTTCTGCATCTCGAACACTTCATCCGCCCCCAGGCGCGCGCTGTTGCCCCTGCGGATCACCTCAAGCTGATGGCTCAGCCGCAATTCTTCCTGGTGTATGGTTTTCATCGCGCGGTGACTGCTCGGGATATAATCCAGCAAAAACAGCGAGCCCGCCTGCATCAGCACGACGGCGAATGTAATACAAAAGAGTAATACCACCAGCCGCATATAAAGCGTATGCTGCATCAATCGTTTGATGCTGGCGATCAGCCGGCTTAATCTGGTACCGATGCTCAAGCAAGACTCCTGCACATCAAAATTTCGTTTAAAGGTTTTCCCATGAGCCTGTTCGTTTTCAGCACAGTGGTGCTCAGTATCATCTTCATGCTGGTATTCAATACCTGGTGGGTCGGCAGCGCACCATTCAAGATGCATCTGTCGGCGCTGATCATTGCCACCATTACCGTGCTCTCCATCATCCTGATGATTGCAATCTACCCGATTCTCACGCGACGTGCATCATACAGCCAAAAACCGGCAAGTCTGGACAAGACCAGCTGGGCCAACGAGGTTTCCGGCAACCTCTCCACACCGGCTGCCGTAGTCGATGGCTACAACGTCGTTTTCGCCAACAAGGCGTTTCTGACCGAACTTGGCATGCTCGGCATGAACGAACAGATTCTCGGCATGCCGATCACCAACATCATCCACCCCGGCGATCACCAGCATCTGGCCATGATGTTCGCGCAGACCTCGCAGGACGAAAACAACCGGGACACCATGAAACTGCGCTTACTCTGTCTGGACGGCAGCATTCTGCCCGCGCATATCTCGCTCTCACCACTGCAGGAAGATGGCCACTCGGAACTCAACCTGTTGCAGTTTTCGTCTGTCGCCTCGCACAGAATGAAAGAGGACGACAGCGTAGAACAATCCAATTGCCAGCAACTCATCAACCAGATCGAACAGGTGGTCTTTCACCTCAACGTCAATCAGGAATTCATGTTTCTCAACACTTCCTGGGAAACCCTGCTCGATTACAAGATTCAGGAGAGTCTCAACAAGCCGCTGCTCTCTTTCATACACCCCGAGGACAAGCCGCTGGTCGAAGCCCGCATCAACTCACTGATTCAGGGCAAACGGCGGCAATCCCTGGTCGACCTGCGCCTGATCGGCCGCAACGGCGATTCGCACTGGGTCGAGCTGCGCGCAAGGAACACCAGCAACTACAAGGGTGAACGTTCCAGCGTCATCGGCACGCTGACCGACATCAGCCACATGAAGATCACCGAAGCCGGCCTGCGCAACAACCGTCACCTGCTCAGCACGCTGATCAACAATACACCCGGCATGATCTACCGCTGCAAGAACGACAAGCAGTGGAGTTTCGAATTCGTCAGCGACGGTTGCGTCGATGTCACCGGTTACGAACCTTACGAAATGATCAACAACCCCAACTTCTCCTACATGCAGATCATCCATCAGGACGACCGCAATCTCGCGCGCGAGCTGGTACAGCGCGGAGTCAACGAGCAACGCAATTTCCACCTGGTTTACCGCATCATTACCCGTTCCGGCAACATCAAATGGATATGGGAACAGGGCAAGGGCGTATTCTCCAGTGCCGGCGAGCTGTTGGCACTGGAAGGTTTCATTACCGGCATCCCCAATCAGGACCAGCCTGAAGTCGTCGCCGGTTTCCAGCAGCTCTTTCTCGAACCGGACATGCTGAAAAGCTTACATTAGCCCGAATATTTCACCATACCGTCGCTGAAGCCGACGGAAACTCCCGCGCTTGCAGGCTTGCCGGATGTCTGAGCGGAAACCGGTTTGTGCCGCTCACCTTCACGGGCGCTGACCGCATGTTGCATGCTCC
>JBEDHT010000029.1:0-2997 GCA_041174025.1 Pseudomonadota bacterium | reverse complement strand
TGAAGTCATTCTGACAAAGATTGATGGACTTGCATAGAAAGCACAGGCTTCATCAATCTCTGATATCAGATTGCTATCGTGCGATAGAGATGCCAAGCCGTATCTGGCTGTCGCGTTTCCTGTCGTATTCGAGCAAGGTTTCGCCATAGCCTGAAAACAGCTGGAGGTGAACGAAACTGCCGGTGCGCGCGAATATCTTTTCGCTGATCGGATAGGAAAGATCGATCTGTCCTGTGGCGTAGCCCGCCGTCCCCTGCCGGTACAGGCCTTCGATGACCAGCCCATCCTCGCGGCCGTAGCGCGCTATCCAGTCAACATAACCACGATAGCGCTGGATGTCGCGGTTGTCGGATTTATCCAGATAATGGTAAATCTTCGGCATCAAGGAGAGCCGCTTGCCGTTGGCAAAATCCAGATGCCAGCTCGGTTTCAGGTAAGCGATATCAATCGAACGGGAATCTTCCTCGCTACGGCCATTGGATTCATGCTCGAGGCCGATGCGCCATTCGTCCGGCATCAGCTGCCTGCCGCTGCCTGCCCACTCGTAGAACAGGCCCGGCCGGTAGCTGGTATCGCGGAACGGGCTGGAGTCCTCGCCCAGATCCCAGAGCGAGGTCTGTGTGTAGGTGAAGTAGAGGTTGCTCAACAGCGGCGAATAACGCCCGAATATGCCTTCGGGGTCGAACAGCCGGTATTTGAAGCTGATCTGAAAGCGGGCATCGGTATCGCGGTCTGAAGTGTTGCCGACCAGAAAATAGCTGGCCTCGTGCGCCGCCAGCGCAGGCTGATCGCCCGGCTGTGCGAGGACAATGGTGGGCGCATTATTCTCCGGCAGCGGACAAGGTTCGCAATAGGCCGCTTCTTCTTGCTGTCCGGCATCAATCTCGCCCGTCGCCATCAACAAAAAACGGTTGGACGGCAAACCACCCAGACTCGCCGTCACCACGCCTTTGTAATGCTTTACGGCAAGCGCGCGGTAGCTGCGGCGGTGGGTGTTGTGGCCCGGCAAGGGTTCGCCCTGCTGCAAGGCGATCTGCTCCGATGTGGTGGTATCGCTGAGATGCAGCTGCAGGGATTGAGGCCAATCGGCCCCTTCAGGGCGGACGACTTCCAGCATCAATGGCTGGCCCGGCCTGATCTCGGTGGCCTTGCTGATGACGAGCCAGTCTGCCGCGTGGGCATTCGTCCAAAAAACAATGGCCGCCAGAGCGACGGCCATACGCAAGATTTGAATCATCATGGTTTCAGCTTTCCGTATGTTGACGGGCGCATGCAGAAAGGCCCTGCGGCGAGAGCAATCGAGTCAGCGGGCCGGACCGGATCGTTTATTTGCCGGGAAGCGCATAGACCAGAACCCTGTCGCCCTGCTTGTAGCCAAAAATCGCGCTGCCGCCGGCCGCCACGGCAATGTATTGGACTCCGTCGATTTCGTAGCTGATGGGCGGTGCGTTGACACCGGCCTCCGCGGTCGTCTGCCATAACAGCCTGCCATCATCCGCATCATAAGCGTTGAAGTGACCGTCACCTTCGCCCATGAATACCAGGCCGCCCGCTGTCGCCAGCACGCCGCCGACCAGCGGTTGTGCGGTTTTCTGCTGCCAGCGTATTTTGCCGTCCTTCAGGCTGATTGCGCTCAGGGTGCCCCAGCGCGGTTCATCGATAGGCTCGGAAGCGGCATAGCGCAACGGCGGTGCGCCGTCCTTGCCCGGCGTTTCGTGCAGCGTGTAACGGATGGGGGCGTGTATGCCGGCGACGAACACCTGCTGCGCTGCCTGATCCAGCGCGACCGGCGACCAATTGGCACCGCCCAGAATACCGGGGAATATGCGCGTGCCTGCTTTGGTCGCTTTGGCGAACAGGTTTTCCTGCGGGACAAAAGCCTCGGATTTGAACAGGAGCTTGCCGCTTGCCCTATCGTGCACATAGAACCAGCCGGTCTTGCCGGCCTGGCCGACCGCCGCAACGGTGCGTCCTTCATGCTGTACATCAAACAATACCGGCGGACTGGCGACATCGTAGCCCCAAAGATCATGCGGCACCTGCTGGTAATACCAGCGCAGCTTGCCGCTGTCGGCGTCGAGCGCAACGAGGGAAACGGTATAAAGATTGTCGCCGGGGCGCGAAATGTCGTTCATCTGCGGGGAAGGATTACCGGTACCGAAATAAAGCAGATTGCGCGCCGGGTCGATTGCCGGAGTGCTCCACACCGAACCGCCGCCGTAGCGCGCAGCATCGGGATACTTCGGCAAGTTGGCCTTTTCGGCGGCGATATCGCGGTGCAAAGGCACGCCGTCGGCCGTGGTTTCAGCAAATACGCCCTCCCAGCCTTGCTCCGGAATGCTGTCGAACTGCCAGACCTTCTCGCCGCTGGTGACGTCGTATGCGGCAAGAAACCCGGGGCGGCCATAACGCCCGCTGACGCCGATCACGGCCCCAAGCGGCGCATCGCTGGTCGGGTTGTCGATGTGCAGACCGTAACCGACGCCGGTAACGCCGATCATCACCTTGTTCTTGTAGACAATGGGCGCCATCGCCATGCCGATGCCGGTGCCACCGGTCACTTTGGCGCTGCTGTTGGGGTCATTGCGGTTCAATTCGGTTTGCGTTTCGGTACGCACATTTGCTTCAACCACGTTGATGTCCCACAGCACCTTGCCGTCGCGCGCATCGAGCGCAATCAGGCGTGCGTCCACCGTGCCGATGAACACCCTGCCCGCACTCACCGCAACGCCGCGATTTGCCGGTCCACAGCACAGTTTCCAGTCCGGCCTGCGCTGATGCGTGTAACGCCACAGTTCGCGGCCGTTTGTTGCATCGAGCGCGACCACATGGTTGAACGGCAGGGAAACGTACATGACGCCATCCACCACGATGGGCGTGGCCTGAAAGGTCATTTTGACACCACTCTCATATTGCCAGGCCGGCGCCAGCTGATGAACGTTGTCGCGGTTGATGCGGGTGGAAGCCGAAAAGCGCTGATTGCTGTAGTCACGCCCA
>JBEDHT010000028.1:0-3015 GCA_041174025.1 Pseudomonadota bacterium | reverse complement strand
GCGACAACACCCAGCACCGACCCCCAGATGAGGCCATTGAGCAAGGCGATTCCCAGCTCCTTCTGCAGCAGCGACTTCATGTTGTGCGAAGCCACCTGGCCTAGCGCAATACCCCGCACGATCATGGTGATGGTCTGATTGCCGGAATTTCCGCCGATACCCGCCACGATTGGCATCAAGGCCGCCAGTGCGACGATTTTTTCGATCGAGCCTTCGAAAGCGCCGATCACGCGAGAAGCGACGAAAGCCGTCACCAGATTGACGGCGAGCCAGGTCCAGCGGTTCTGCATCGCTTTCCAGACCGACGAGAACATGTCCTCATCCTCGCGCAAGCCGGCGAGGGAAAGCATGTCGCTTTCGGCTTCCTCGCGGATGAAATCCATGACGGTGTCGACTGTCAGCCGGCCGATCAACTTGTTGTTCTCGTCCACCACAGGAGCGGTTACCAGGTCATAGCGCTCGAACGCTTTGGCAGCATCGGTCGCCTTGTCCTCCGGATGAAAGACGACAGCATCATCTGCCATGATCTCTGCTACGCCGGAATCGAGGTCGCTGACGACCAGCCGCTTCAGTGGCAACACGCCACGCAGCATGTCGTGTCTGTCAACGACAAAAAGTTTATCGGTATGGTCGGGCAGACTGCCGATACGCCGCAGATAGCGCAAGGCAACTTCAAGCGTGATGTCCTCGCGTATGGTGACGATATCAAAATCCATCAGTGCACCGACCGCATCCTCGGGATAGGAAAGCGCTGATTGCAGTCGTTCGCGGTTGCTGGCGTCCAGACTTTCGAGAAGATCCTGCAGCACATCCTTGGGCAAATCCGGCGCAAGATCTGCGATTTCATCGGTATCGAGCTGTTCTGCGGCAGCGAGCAATTCATCGCTGTCCATGTCGGCAATCAGCGTCTGACGAACCGCATCGGAAACTTCCAGCAGAATATCGCCATCGCGTTCCGCCTTGACCAGATCCCAGACATCAAGACGCTGGTCGAGTGGCAATGCTTCAAGAATATAGGCAACGTCTGCAGGGTGCAGCGTATCCAGTTTCTTCTGCAGCTCAGCCAGGTTCTGCTTGTGCACCAGCGTTTCAACCAACGCCTGTTTGGGCATATCCTGCTTCTGCACCAGACCTTCGATCAACTTGTGCTTGTTTAACAGCGTGATGACCTGTTGCAGGCTTTCTTGCAAGCTTTCTTTTGATTCTTGAATTTCAGCCATTGGTTCGCCCACAAGGTATTGATTAAAATCTGGATAAAGCCGAATTGGCGCGCAGTTGCTATTATGGTGTTTTTTTCAGATATCGAAAATGCATATCCGCCAATTAGTTGGCAGATATGTTTAAAACTAAACTTAATCCTCGCAATGATCACACTCAAACTCTATGGCACCTCCGCTTGCCATCTCTGCGAATCAGCTGAGGCCTTACTTGTCAGCATCAATAACCCAGATATCCGCTGGGAAGTCATCGAGATCAGTGAGGATGACTTTCTACTGGCAACTTACGGGACGCGCATCCCGGTGCTGCTTAACACCACAAACTTCGAAACGCTGGATTGGCCGTTCAACCAGGTGGATATCATACGTCTCGCAACTCCCAGTCCAGTTGAGTCTGCGGTCGATATAAAACAAAAAGCCGGTCAGTGACCGGCTTCGTGGTGAAACAAGGATTTGCTGCGTAATTACTCTGCAGCCACAACCTCGGTCTCGACTTCCGGGCGGTCTACCAGCTCGACCAATGCCATAGGCGCATTGTCGCCGACGCGGAAACCGCATTTCAGGATACGCAGATAACCACCGTTACGGCTCTGATAGCGTGGACCCAGCTCGTTGAAGAGCTTGCCCACGATATCGCGGTCACGCGTACGGCTGAAAGCCAGACGGCGGTTGGCCAGCGTAGCATTCTTGCTCAATGTGATCAGCGGCTCAGCGACACGGCGCAGTTCCTTGGCCTTGGGCAAGGTGGTCTTGATGATTTCGTGACGCAGCAGGGAGTTTGCCATGTTGCGCAACATCGCCTGGCGATGGCTGCTGGTACGATTTAATTTACGATTGCTGTTGCGATGACGCATAGTGATACCCTCACACCTTTTCCAGACCGACCGGTGGCCAGTTTTCTAATTTCATGCCCAATGTCAGGCCCTTGGATGCCAATACATCCTTGATCTCGTTCAGAGATTTACGGCCAAGATTAGGCGCTTTCAGTAATTCGTTTTCGTTACGCTGGATCAAGTCGCCGATGTAGTAAATGTTTTCGGCCTTGAGGCAGTTTGCCGAGCGGACAGTCAGCTCGAGGTCGTCAACCGGACGCAACAGGATAGGATCGACTTGCGGCGCATGCTTGACTTCGATTTCCGTAGGCGCACCTTCCAGATCGGCAAACACGGCCAACTGACCCATCAGGATGCGCGCAGCATCGCGGATAGCTTGCTCAGGCTCAATCACGCCGTTGGTTTCAACATCCATGATCAGCTTGTCAAGGTCGGTACGTTGCTCAACGCGAGCGCTTTCAACCTGATAGCTGACCTTGTTGATCGGACTGAAGGAGGCATCAACCATGATGAAACCGAGAACGCGATCTTCATCGCTGCCCTTCTGACGTGCTGGTACCGGCTGATAACCACGGCCCATTTCGACCTTGACTTCAAGGCTGAGTTTGCCACCCTTGGTAAGATGCGCAATGACGTGATCCGGGTTGACGATTTCCGCGTCATGGCCGGTCTCGAAATCACCGGCAGTCACAACGCCTTCAGTCGACTTGTTCAGCGTCAGCACTGTCTCGGACTTGTTGTTCAGTTTAAGCGCAACACCCTTCAGGTTCAGAAGGATATCGACGACGTCTTCCTGCACGCCATCAATAGTAGAGTACTCATGTACCACACCATCAATCTTGACTTCAGTGATTGCATAGCCCGGAATCGACGAAAGCAGGACACGGCGCAATGCGTTGCCCAAGGTGTAACCAAATCCACGCTCCATGGGCTCAAGCGTAACCTTTGCTCGCAATGGAGAGAGC
>JBEDHT010000027.1:0-3261 GCA_041174025.1 Pseudomonadota bacterium | reverse complement strand
TTGCAATGGCGCGAACCGGCCATCGAAGACGCGAACTGGCAAGCACCTTTGCCACAACAACCCACGCTTGACCTCAACGGTTTTATCGAAAAGCTGAAAAAGGACATTCTGCCCGGCAATCTCGCCATCCATCATCCGCGCAATCTGGGGCATCAGGTGGCAACGCCGCTGCCGGTTGCGGCGCTGTGTGATCTGGTCGCGTCTCTCACCAATCAGGCGATGGCCGTTTACGAAACCGGCCCGACCGCCACCATGCTGGAGCGTCAGGTGTTGCGCTGGCTGAGCAGCTTGATCGGCTGGCAATCCGCCGCCGTCAATGGCGTGCTGACCTCGGGCGGCGCCCAGGCCAACCTCACCGCCCTGCTGGCGGCACGCCAGCACGCTGATAAAAATGCGAGCCAAAGTACGCGCCAACACACCAGCCCGCAAGACATCTGGCTGCATGGTCTGGCAGCATCGCCGCGCTTACGCATTCTCGCCTCAGCACACAGCCATTACTCGATCGCACGTGCCGCCGGCATCATGGGGCTTGGTACCGAAGCCGTGATTGCCATTGCCACCGACGCACAAGGCCGCATGTGCCCGAATGCCATGATCAGCGCGCATGAAAACTGCCTGAACCGAGGCGAGCAGGTCATGGCCGTGGTCGCCAGCGCTGGCTGCACGCCCACCGGCAGTATCGACCCGCTCAAAGTGATCGGCGAATACTGCGCGGTGCATCAGCTTTGGCTGCACGTTGACGGCGCTCATGGCGCCTCCGCGCTGCTTTCAAGACGGCACAGCGCCATGCTGGAGGGCATTGCGCTGGCGGATTCCATCACCTGGGATGGTCACAAGCTGCTCTACATGCCGGCGACGGTTTCCGCCGTGCTGTTCAGGTCGGCAGCTAATGGACGGCAGGCATTCGCGCAGAACGCTTCTTATCTGTTTGAGGAAAAACCGCAGGAAGAACAGGATTTCAACGTCAGCTACCGCACGCTGGAATGTACCAAGCGCATGATGGCGCTGAAGCTGTGGGCAGCATTTTCGCTCTATGGCGTCGAAGGCATGGCGGCATTGGTGGATGAAGCATTCGCCAAGGCAGGCCGTTTTGCCGCGATGATTGGTGCAACGGACGATTTCGAATTATTGATGGAACCGCAGACCAACATCGTCTGCTTCCGCCATCTGGTTGCAGGAATCAATGCATCCGAATTAAACCGGCATCAGGCGGCTACGCGCAAGCGTCTGATCGAGAGCGGCGACTTCCATCTGACGCAGGTGGAGCTGGACGGTGTGCTCTGGCTGCGCACGACACTGATGAATCCTTTCACAGAGGAAGCTGACCTGCAGGCACTGCTCGATGCCATTCGCACTCAACCGGCCAGCAAGGCTCCATAACCGCTGCGATAATCCGGATATTGCAGGGCAAAACCGCTTGCCAGCATGCGCGCGTTGCTCAAGCGTTTGCCGCCGCTGACCGGCGGCGCCTGCACTGCCAACACATCCACACCCTGCTGCGCAGCCAGCCATTGCAGCACTTCATATTGCGCCACCGGCGCGCTGTCGGTCACCAGATACAGGGGTGCCAGTGCTTCTTCTGCCACCGCGCTCAGCATGCAGTGTGCGATAAAGCGGGCAGCATCGTCGCGATGAATGCGATTGGTCCAGACATTCTGTTGCGGCCAGGCCGACGGCAGCCTGGCAAGGTCGATGAGCCGGGTCCTGCCGGGGCCGTAAATGCCGGAGAGGCGCAGCACGGTCGATGGCAGCTGCATCGCTGCAAGCACAGCCTCCGCCTCCAGCAGGCGCACACCGCCGAAATCGCCGGGCAACGGTGGCGTCGTTTCATCCAGCAGTGCATCTCCGGTCTGGCCATAGCCGCGCGTGCTGGAAACGAAAAAAACATGGCGCAGGCTTTGACCTGGTTGCAGAACCTGCAGAACATGATGCAAGCCATCGACGTAATGCGCCCGGTAGTTGTCATCCGTCTGCGCGCTGGCAGCCACGCAATACAACAGAAAATCAGGATGAACATGGGAGAGCCGCGCAACACTGGCAGGATCAGTGACATCCAGCTGGATGAAATCAACGCCTTCCGGCAGATCGCCAGGGTTTCGGCGCGTACCGCTGACGCGCATGCCAGCCGCTGTCAGTTGCCGCGCAACCGCACTGCCGAGGTCGCCGCAACCGACGATCAGCACATGCGGATTCAGGCCGGAGGCAGCCATCGGCCTTGCAGGAATTTTTCCAGCCAGTACAGCGCGATGATGGTCTTGCCATCGCTGATCTCGCCGCGCTGCACCATGGCGAGACAATCATCGAGACCGGCCTCGAACAGTTCCAGCGCCTCATCGCAGTCGCGCTTGTGCTGTCCGGCTTGCAGGCCGCGCGCCAGATAGACATGAATGATTTCATCGGAATAGCCGATGCAGGGGTGAAAAGCGCCGAGGTGTATCCACTCGCTGGCCTGATAACCGGTTTCCTCCAGCAGCTCGCGCTGCCCGGTAAGCAGCGGTGCTTCCTGCGGGTCGATCTTGCCGGCGGGTAGTTCGATGAACACCTGTTTCAGCGGATAGCGAAACTGCCGCTCCAGCACCAGTCTGCCGTCATCCAGCAAGGGCAGAACCAGCACGGCGCCGGGATGCACGATATATTCGCGCTCGCCCTCGCGGCCGCTCGGCAGGCTCACCGTGTCACGGCGGACATCAAGGAAGCGGGTGCCGGGAATCGTGTGTCCGGCAACGCAGGTTTCAGTCAGCGCATCACTCGCCATGCACTGCGCTCACTGCTTGCGGAACTGTTCGTCGGCAATCAGCCAGACGCCGTCAACCTGCTTGAGCCGCAAGGTCTTGATACCGGCGTCGGTCAGGCTGGATGAACGGTATGTCTGCCGGAAACTGGCAACGGCATTGCCTGCGTCCTGCTGCTCGATCTTGAGCCCATCAATGCTGACCGATATGTTGCCGGCAGCACTGATGCGGGCGTTGCGCTGTTTGCGCCATGCCGCATGGCTGGCTTGGTCGCCGCGAAAATCGGCCGTATAGAAACTGAAATAATCACTGACGCGCTTCTGCTGCCAGGCCTGCGCCCAGCCCTGAATGCGTTCCACGATGGCATCTTCGGCATTAACCGGTTTCTGCGGTGCTTCTTCGGTTGCCGCTGGCGGCAATGCCACAGGGGCTTCTACCGCAACCGGTAGCTCGGCTGGTTTGGCTTCTGTGACCGCAGTTTGTTCATCAACGCTTGCCGCTGCTGCGGCAGGCTGAGTTTGTGTGGCGT
>JBEDHT010000026.1:0-8208 GCA_041174025.1 Pseudomonadota bacterium | reverse complement strand
GACAAAACGCCAGGCCAATGCCTGCACCCCAGTGATGATCTTTTTCCCGCACGGACTGCGTGGTGTAAAAGCGCGTAAAGATATGCGGCAGAATCTCGGGCGGCACGCCGGTGCCGGTATCCCGCAAAATCAGCGTTCCCCAATGCGCAGAAGCTTGCGTGCTGATCGTGATACTGCCCTTGCCTGCCTGCTGCAAATGACGCAGGGCATTTTTCATCAGATTGAACAACACATGCACGACCTGCAGCTCGGAACCGCGGAACGTGAAATCCGTGCCCGGCTGCCAATCGACCAGTTGACGCTCGCCAGTGGCAAACGGGTAGCGCTGCACGGCTTGCGCAATGCACTGATTGATACTGCAGGTTTCCAGCCGCCGCGCTGCACGCACGCCCCGGGCGCTGACAATGAGCATGTCGACCATGGTATTGGCGTAGCGCGCCTCCATTTCGATCCGCGACATGACATCTTCCATGGCATGCAGATGCGCCGTTCGTATCGGCGCGATATTAAGCTGGTTTTCCTGCGCAAGCCGGTAAGCCTGCAACAGGGCAGGCAGATGAGTCTTGACGCCGGCTGCTCCTGCCGAAATGCCGAGCAGCGGCGTGCGCAACTCGTGGGCAATGCTGCCTGCGGCATCCAGAATGGCACGCTCGCGCTCCTTTTGCGCAATTTCAGTGCTGAAGTTAGTCGCCACTCCAATCAAAATCGCAAAAAAGACGATGGGCAAGAAATACCATGTTTGCACAGTTATTGCAGGATCTTGCGCCATCAGGAATCCTGCATTATGCACAAGCTGAAAACTCGCTTCAGCGCTCATCGCCAAGTAAGCCAGCCATGCCAAACCAACGCCGAAAAGAAAATGCAATACCAGGCTCATTGCATTCAAAACCAACACCATGACAAAAATAGCCACTAACAGTGACTGCACCCAGACCGCCGAACCGCCATTCATCAGCAGCATGAAAGTGAAAAAGAACGGCAACCCGTAGAGAATGGCAACGTTCCAGTAGACTGCTTTGAAGCGCACTGCCCAGTCCGGCCAATAGGCGCTGAAGATCAACGGGATGAAAAGCGCGCTGCCGATCAGCCGCAAGGTGAGATTTTCATAGGGTTGCGGGTAGAGATCGTGCCAGACGTAGTAATAGAGCGGAAAGCCGATGGCCGCGACGATGCCGATATACTTGCCTCGTAAATCGTAATACTGTACATTTTGGGCGAGTCTCTCCAGAAGATAACTGAAGAGATGCCTGATATGTTGAGCTGGAATAAGCATGGCAATTTCGGTTTTCTTGCGCCAGCGCTGTCAAATGGAAACGACATGCCCACTGCCACAATGTTGATGTCCGGACCGGATAAAATAAAAACGATCATATCACGTTGCAACTCAGGCGCTATCTGCCCTATTCCCTTGTTTCATCAGAGCAAATCTTGCGCAGACCGCACTTACCGGGTAGCTGCGCATGCTTGATTTCGACTGGCTCTACAGGCTGACCGGTTGCGACAGGGAAACGGCATGGGCGGAAACATTGCAGGCCCTGGCAAAAAAATACGAATTCGGACTGATTTACTACAGCATCAACACCGGCAAGCAGGCACATCCCGGCCATGCCTACGTCAACACCAACTATCCGGAAAAATGGCTGCAGCTCTACGAATCAAGAAAATTCCGCGAGGTGGACCCGATCATCAGGCATTGCATGTCCAGCGTATTGCCGCTGATTTGGGATGCAAAAAATTTCAAAACCGCGACAGAAACACAGCTTTACGAAACCGGTTGCGAGTTCGGCCTGAATCAGGGCGTGACCTTTCCGGTGCACGGCCCCAACGGGGAATTCGGTTATTTGACCCTGATTCCCGGCAAGGCTTTCAGCAAAAATTTCCAGCAGAAAATCAACAGCAAAATTGCAGATTGGGCGTTGATTCGTGATTACGTGTTCAAATCCTCGTTGCGCTTCAGCCCGATGGCAGTCGATGAAAGTCGCGAAGAAACCCATCTCACCGCACGCGAGCTCGAATGCCTGACGCTTGCCGCAGAAGGCAAGTCCTCATGGGAAATTGCCGAAATATGCGGTTGCGCAGAAGCAACCGTGAACTTTCACTTCACCAACGTGCGCCGCAAGTTTTCCGTCAATTCACGCCAGCAGGCGATCGTCATTGCCATGCAATCAGGGCTGATCTCTCCAGTCAATCTGTCATGACCGGCTGCAAAGTTTCACCCGCCGGCGCCCCGGCTTCGTCCTGTTACGCCTCGCGTCAAAGCGCCTGATGTCCGCTTACGATTGGCAACTGTTGCCGCAATACCGTCAATGCGCGTCGATATTCGGCAGCCTGGATGCAATATTCCGGCTTGAGGGCGAGCACATCACCGGTGAACGGATATCAAACGTCATTCGCGTCGAGCATGAAGGTATCCGCTACTACGTCAAACGCTACTCCCATGCCGGCAAAGGCATGCGCCGCTTTTTCGGCAAACCGCGCATACAAAGCGAGTGGGAGAATCTGCTCTGGTTCGCCAGCCATGGCATCGCGACCGCCCCTGTCGTCGCTTACGGCATGGAAACGCGGCTTGGCCTGTTCCGGCGCGGCGCGCTCATTACGCAAGAGATACCGGATACCACAGACCTTGCCCGGCTTGCCCGCAACAACGATGCGCGACTGAAGAACCGGCACTGGGTCGAACAGATCAGCCTTCAGGTGGCGGCAGCCATGCGCGTCATGCATGCCAACGGCTTCATCCATAACGACTTCAAATGGCGTAACCTGCTGGTGGACCATCATCACCGCCTGTTTCTCATCGACTGCCCGCTGGGAGCTTTCTGGCGCGGCAAACTGTTCGAATACCGCGTAATGAAGGAATTCGCCACGCTGGACCGCGTGGCCAGATACAAACTCAGCAACACGCAAAGACTGCGCTTCTACCTGCAATACGCCGGCAAAAACCGGCTTGATGCGAAAGACAAGCGCTTCATCCGCAAACTCGCGCAACGCAAGGAACGCAGGGTGAGCAGCTTTGCCCGGAAGTGAGTAGTCAGATCAAATGCCTGAATTCAAGCCACAGAGGTCACAGAGACCACAGAGAAAAACATCGATGAAAATAGTGTTGTCATTCCGGGGCGGCTGAAGGACGAACCCGGAATCCAGCAATCCATTAAAAATACTGGATTCCGGATAACCGCTGCGCGGTTTCCGGAATGACGCAATCTAGGGCATTTCCGTCAACTATCAATCATTGAAATAAAAATCGGTTTAGCCACAGAGGTCACTGAGAAAAACATTTGATAAATCAAGACGTACTTTGGAGTTTGATTTTCATCCGGAGAGTGGGTGGGATTTTTCTCTGTGGTCTCTGTGACCTCTGTGGCCAAGCTTTTTAACCAAACACCTCCTTTGATTAGGCTGCAACTGCCGTATCGCGTAAAATGGCGGCTTTTCGTTTTCAGCCAGCCCCATGAGCACTCTGCAGGAAGAAATCAAACGCCGCCGCACCTTTGCCATCATTTCGCACCCGGATGCCGGTAAAACCACCCTGACCGAAAAGCTGCTGTGGTTCGGCGGTGCGATCCAGGTCGCCGGTGAAGTGCGCGGCCGCAAGGCGGCGCGCCATGCAACCTCAGACTGGATGGAACTGGAAAAGCAGCGCGGTATTTCGGTGACTTCATCCGTCATGCAGTTCCCCTACCGCGAACACATGATCAACCTGCTCGATACGCCGGGCCACGACGATTTTTCGGAAGATACCTACCGCACGCTGACCGCCGTGGACTCGGCCGTGATGGTGATCGATTCGGTCAACGGCGTCGAGGCGCAGACCATCAAGCTGCTGAATGTCTGCCGCATGCGCGATACGCCCATCATCACTTTCATCAACAAGCTGGACCGTGAATCGCGTGCGCCGATCGAATTGCTCGACGAAATCGAATCCGTACTCGGCATGCAGTGCGCGCCGATGACCTGGCCGATCGGCATGGGCAAGACTTTCCGTGGTGTCTACAACCTGTATACCGACACCATTTCCTTCTTCGACCGCAATGCGGAAAAAGGCACCTCCGAAACCATACAAGGTCTGGACAACCCGCGTCTGGACCAACTGATCGGCCATCAGGCCGAAGAACTTCGCATCGACGTCGAACTGGTGCGCGGGGCTTCGCACAGCTTCGACAAGCAGGCCTATCTTTCCGGCAAACAGACGCCGGTCTATTTCGGCTCCGCCATCAACAATTTCGGCGTGCAATCGCTGCTCGATGCGGTGGTCGACCTATCTCCCGCACCGTTGCCGCGCCAGACTGCGAGCCGGCCGGTCGCTCCGGACGAGGGCAAATTCTCCGGCTTCGTGTTCAAGATACAGGCCAACATGGACCCCAAGCATCGCGACCGCATCGCCTTCCTGCGCGTCTGTTCCGGCCGCTTCGAGCGCGGCATGAAGATCAAGCAGGTCTCCAGCGGCAAGCAGCTGGCGGTCAACAACGCCATCACCTTCATGGCGCAGGACCGCACGACCATGGATGAAGCCTATTCCGGCGACATCATCGGCATCCCCAACCACGGCACCATCAAACTCGGCGATACGTTTACCGAAGGCGAAGCGCTGAAATTCATCGGCATCCCTTCATTTGCGCCTGAGTATTTCCGCCGCGCCCGCATCAAGAACCCGTTGAAGATGAAGCAGTTGCAACTCGGCCTCAAACAACTGGCCGAGGAAGGCGCGACTCAGGTGTTCCGCCCGATGCTGAGCAACGATCTGATTCTGGGCGCAGTCGGTATCCTGCAGTTTGACGTTGTCGCGCACCGGCTGGAGCACGAATACGGTGTCGATGTCGCCTTCGAGAATGTCGATTGCGCCACCGCGCGCTGGTTGCGCGGTTCGGATAACGACCTCAAGGCGATTGCCGATAAATACGGGTTCAATGTAGGCCTCGATGGCGCCGGCGATTACGTCTATCTCGCACCCAACCGCGTCAACCTGCAGATGGCGCAGGAACGCTACCCGGATATCCAGTTCCTCGAAACGCGTGAAATCGCCTGATGACGTCATTCCAGCACAGGCCGGAATCCAGTCAGCGTGAACTTGTTGATGGAAAACGGAAATATCACACCAATCGTCATTCCGGAAGCCGTGCAGCGGTTATCCGGAATCCAGTATTTTCAAAGGGTTGCTGGATTCCGGATCCGGCTTTCAGCCGCCCCGGAATGACGACATTTTTGTTTCGGTTCAATAAGAATAAGCCTGTCAATGCGCTAGACCTGATGCACCAGGCACCTTGCAACGTGATGTTTAATGCTCAATTTGATCATGCATTTATGAACCCTGTAGCGCCTTCAGTCACCCGCCTTGCCCGGATTCCGGCCTGCGCCGTAATGGCGGTTTGGTATGTTGGAATGACGGTTTGATCACCATGACCGATTGTCCCTGCGGTAGCGGCAAGCCCTATGCCGCCTGCTGCCAGCCGCTGCATCTCGGTCACCCGCCGGCAACGGCAGAAGCGCTGATGCGCTCACGCTACACGGCCTATGTGCTCAATCTGGAAGCGTATCTGTTACAGACCTGGCATCCGCAAACCCGGCCGGCAGCGCTGAATCTGCCGGATAGTCCGCCGGCAAAATGGCTGGGGCTGGCTGTAAAAAGTCATGTCATCGACGGCGACGACAGCGCTGTGGTGGAATTCATCGCTCGCTACAAGGTGGGCGGCAAGGCTCACCGGCTGCATGAAATCAGCCGCTTCCGCCGCATTGACGGCCACTGGCTTTATCTGGATGGCGAGCACCCGTCGTGATGGTCAGTCGGCGTTGAATGCCTCGCACAGCATGCTGAGCAAGGCGCCGAACATCGGAATCACTTCTTCTTTCTCGAACGGTGTCTCGTCATCGGTACCGGCAATGACAAACGCGATGACCGCCTTGTCGAGGTCTTGCCGGTAATCCACCCAGTGTTCCTGTCTGGCATCGGCAATCAGCTGGAACTTGTGGCTGCCCGATTCGATGATTTCCGCCAGTTCCTCATCCGGCAACCCGGCGAACAGCGTCTTGGCAACAACGACAGCGGCCGCCTCGGTGTCCGGTGCCAGTTCCTCTTCGCCCAGGGGCAGCATGAGGAAGGCATACACCAGCATGGCGAAGCTGTGATAAACACTCAACATGTCGAAATTCTCGACCCGTTCGTCGGCGGGAGAACGCTCGGCCTGACGGATGGCCTTGAAAGTGATGTAGCAGGCCAGGTAGTTGGCGGCTTCCAGCGGCTCGTAATCGGCCAGCTGCGTGCTCAGTATCGGGCTGGGGTTGGCGGTGCTGTCGCGGCCTTCATTGAGACAAAGCGCGTAAAGCAAACTGAGACGTTCGGAGAACTTCATGAGGGGTCCTTTAATGTATCGAGTTGTTCCTGCAGCATCAACCAGCGTTCTTCCGCCTGTTCGATACGCTCTGCCAGCACGGCCTGCCGCTTGAGAATATCCTGCAGACCGGATTTGTCGGCCGACGCATACATGGCCGGATCGGCCAGTTGCAGGTCGATGGCTGCCTTTTCCTGCTGCCAGACAGCCATGTCTTTTTCCAGCTTTTCCGATTCTTTCAACAATGGCCGGCGTTCGGCCAGCCTGGCCTGCCGTTCGGCCTTGTTCTGCGCGCGGTCGTTGCGTAGCGGGGCTTTTTCCTGCAAGGCTTTATCGGCAAGTTTCTCGCTCGCCTGCTGTTGCGCGAGCCAATCCTTGTAGTCATCGATATCGCCGTCAAAGATTTCCGCCTTGCCGTCGGCCACCAGAATAAAGCGGTCGCAGCTTGCGCGCAACAGCGCGCGGTCGTGCGAAACCAGCACCATGCCGCCTTCATAATCCTGCAGCGCCATGGTCAGCGCATGGCGCATTTCCAGGTCCAGATGATTGGTCGGCTCGTCCAGCAACAACAGATTGGGCTGGTGCCAGATCAGCAGCGCCAGTGCCAGGCGTGATTTCTCGCCGCCGGAAAAACTGGCGCAGGCCGCCGTTGCCATATCGCCGCGAAAATCGAAGCCGCCCAGATAATTGCGATGTTCCTGCTCGCGCGTTTGCGGATCAAGCCGCAACATGTGCTGCAACGGAGATTCCTGCGGGCGCAGCTGTTCGAGCTGGTGCTGGGCGAAATAGCCGATATTCAGCGCCTTGCCTTCCACGCGCTTGCCGCGCATGGGGCCGAGTTCCGCTGCCAACAGCTTGATCAGGGTGGATTTACCCGCACCGTTGCGGCCCAGCAGACCAATGCGTTCACCCGGCCGGATGGTCAGCTTGACACCATTCAGCACAGGCTTGCCGGCGTAGCCTGCATCGACATCATCCAGCACCAGCAGCGGGTCGGGCGCTGCCAGCAGTTTTCTGAAACTGAAGGAGAAAGGCGAATCCACGTGCGCCGCCGAAATCCGTTCCATGCGTTCCAGGGCCTTGATGCGGCTCTGCGCCTGACGCGCCTTGGTCGCCTTGGCGCGGAAGCGGTCGATGTAGCTCTGCAAATGCGCCACCTCACGCTGCTGGCGCTCGTACATGGATTGCTGCTGCGCGAGCTTTTCGGCGCGCTGCCGCTCGAAATCGGAATAACCGCCGCGATACAGGGTCAACTGCTGTTGTTCGATATGCGCGATATGATTGACCACGGCATCGAGAAAATCGCGGTCATGCGAAATCAGCAACAAGGTGCCGCGATAATCCTTCAGCCAGTTTTCCAGCCAGATGACCGCATCGAGATCGAGGTGATTGGTCGGTTCATCCAGCAACAACAAGTCGGAACGGCACATCAAGGCACGGGCGAGATTGAGCCGCACGCGCCAGCCGCCGGAGAAATCCGACACCGGCCGCGCAATGTCGGCATCGCTGAAACCGAGCCCATGCAGCAGCGCCGATGCCCTGGCACGCGCCGAATAACCGCCGATATCGCCGAAACGGGCATGCAACTCGCCCAGCCTCTCGCCCTCGTGATTCTGCTCAGCCGCCAGCAGATCACGCTCGATGCGGCGCAATTCTTCGTCGCCATCAAGCACGAATTCGATGGCCGCATCACCCAACGCCGGCGTCTCCTGTGCAACATGGGCGATCACCCAGTGCGGCGGCAGCTCCAGATCGCCCGACTCGGGATGCAACTCGCCGCGCAACATGGCGAACAGGCTGGATTTGCCTGCGCCGTTGGCGCCGGTCAGGCCTACACGATGCCCCGGATGTAACTGAAACGAGGCATGCTCGATCAATATCTTGG
>JBEDHT010000025.1:0-6187 GCA_041174025.1 Pseudomonadota bacterium | reverse complement strand
CGCCTTCAGTTGCCACTTCTTCTGCGCCGCATCGTGCCAGTTACCGGACACGCTGAGCGTATGCGCGGTTTCCGGGTCAAGCGCCAGATTGCCGACGTAGCCGTTGCCGTCGCCAACCCAGTTGTTCATGTTCATCACCATGCTGTTGTTATAAGACCAGGTGTAGCGTTCATACAGATTGGGCGAGCGCGTCTTGATCGCATAGCCCGCCTCGTAGCGCTGGGTATTGTCCGGCGTGAATCGCGCCAGTGCGGTGAAGTCGAGATTATGATCGGTACGGCTGCGACCGGCAGCGTTGAAGGCACCGGGGATACTGCCAGGATTTGCTGGATCGCCGTAACTCATCATGCCTGTGCTGCTGTAGCCTTGAACCCGGCCGCTATCCATCTTCACGGTTTCATGCCGCAAACCGAGCTGTGTCGTCCACTGCGGATTCCAGCGGGCTTCCCACTCTCCGAACGCAACGTAGCGGTCGCGCTCACCGTCATGAATGTTCCAGAAAACACCGGGGCCCATCATGTTGCCGGAATTGGCAACCGGATCCCACCAGTCGTCCAGACGATAACGCTGAAGCTCACTGCCGACGCGGATGAGATCGCGCTCGGACACAATCACGTCGGCCTGCAGGCGGAAGCCGGTGTTTTTACCTTCGGTATCCATCGGCATGCCGGCTACATTGGCTGGATTGCCATACCAGTAGAGCTTGTCATCGCCGAAGTTCATGCTGTGGCGGGTGCGCTCGTGATAAGCCGTTGCTTCCAGCTTGCCCCAGTCATGCAGGCCGATATAGCGCAGATTGAAGCGCGCGCTGTCGTTATCGGTCATGTCCATGCGCTGGTTGGGAAAGCCCTGATAGGGGATGTTCTGCCGCGCGGCCTTGAGCTCCAAGAGATGGTTGTCGCGTTTGAAACCCAGCGCCAGCTCGTGATTTTCTGATTTGAAGGCCGAGGAACCGACCTCGTCGGCATCGAGCCAGCCCCGGCCGGCCGCAGCCTGACCAGCCTGCTTGAACCCAGCGCCGGCGTGGTAATTGTTGGCTTCCACCGTGGAACCTGTGTAGCGCGCGGAAAACACCTCTGTCGCCGCGCTTGCAGAGAGATTGACGCCACGCGCGTCGTTGTTGCTGCGGTAAAAACCGGCGATACGGCCACGAGTCAGCAAGGGCTCACCCGGCACGGCGAATTCTGGCATGGCGGAATCCACCTGAATCGTACCGGCAATGCTGTCACCGCCGAGGCTGACCGGCGTAATCCCGGCATAAACGCTGATTTTGACGACATTGGCCGGGTCGATATAGGAAAGCGGCGGGTTCATGTGGTTGGCGCAGGCCGAAACCAGGTCCATGCCGTCGACCTTGATACGAATGCGGTCATCGGCCAGCCCGTGTATGGACGGCAGACTGGAAACACCACCGGCACGGTAAAGACTCACTCCGGGCTGGCCTTCCAGCAAACCGGCAGTATCGCTGGTGTTGGCACGCATACGGGCCATCAGCGCAGCATCGGGCCCGGCATTGCCGAGTGTGGGTAAAGGCTGCAAATGCTCTTCCAGCACTGTCACTTCGGGCGCGGTGAGGGGGTGGTCGGCAAAGGCATTCGATACTGCGGCAAGGCAGCTCAGCATGACAAAAACACCAGACCCAGGTAATGACCGGCCGCTTGGCCGCAATGGTAGAAACAAGATGGATTTCCCGCTATTGAAGATTCGCGGCAATTATATTGAGCGCCTCCGGCCGCCGGAATGTGACATGATGCCGCACACCGCGCAGCCAATTGCAGGATAGAATTGCATCATGCAGGCCATTCACTCCGAACCTCTTTCCGCTGCCGCTAAAAACCTGCGGCGGCTGTTCTGGTTGCGCACCGTGATGATCGGGTTTCTCACGCTGACCCTGCTGCTGCTCGTCCACCTCAACATTCCGCTGAAGATCGCACCGATTGCCGCAGCCGTCGGCAGTTTGATTCTGCTCAACGCCTTCACCTGGTGGCGCTTGCACAGCGCGCGCCATCTCGATGAATTCGAGCTGCTGCTGCAACTGCTGGGCGACATTGCGGCGCTGACGGTGTTGTTCTACTTCAGCGGCGGCTACAGCAACCCCTTCGTCTGGATGTATCTGCTGCCGGTAGCGATCGCCGCCGTTGCCCTGCGCACCCTGTCGGTCTGGTTGATCGCCGCGCTCGCCATTGCCTGTTATTCGGCGCTGGTGTTCTGGCATGTGCCGCTTTCGCACCTGCATGTTCACACCGTGGTCGGCATGCATCTCGACATCCACCTGGTCGGCATGTGGCTTGGTTTCATGGTCAGCGCCGGCATCATCGCCTTTTTCGTCACCCGCATCGGCCAGAGCCTGCGCGATTACGAGCGGATGATGGCGCTTGCCCGTGAAAACGCGCTGGAAAGCGAACGCATTCTGGCGCTCGGCACGCTGGCAACGGCGGCGGCACACGAGCTCGGCACTCCGCTTGCAACCATGGCGGTACTGACACGGGAGCTGAGCAGCGAATATGCCGGCAACCCGCAACTGCAGGAAGATCTGGCGCTGCTGAGAAAAGAAGTAGACCGCTGCAAGAACATACTCACCACACTGACCTCCTCGGCCGGTCAGGCCAGGGTCGAGCAGGCTGGCGGGATAGCACTGGAGGACTTTGTCGGACAAACACTGGCCCGCTGGCGTGACACGCGGCCCGCAGTGGAGCTTGAAGCACGGCTTGAGGGTGAGCTGCCGTCGCCGCAAATCGCGGCCGACCGCACATTGGGCATGGCGCTGGTCAACCTGCTCGACAACGCAGCCGACGCCTCGCCCGGCAAAGTTGATATCGATGTACGCTGGAACCGTCAGCAACTGGATATCACCATCCGGGATTATGGCCCCGGGCTCTCGGAAGCCGTCGCAGCCAGCGCCGGCAAGCCATTCTTCACGACCAAGGAGGAAAAAGGCATGGGCATCGGCCTCTACCTGACCCGCATGATATTGAGCCGTTTCGATGGCACGGTGACGCTTGAAAACCACCCGCAGGGCGGCACGCTGACCGAAGTCAGGTTGCCTATCACCGATCTGATCGTGGAGCGGTCATGACACCGGATGCCCTGCCGGCCTTGCTGCTGGTCGATGACGACGTCACCTTCTGCGAAGTCATGGCACGCGCCATGACGCGACGCGGCTTCGATGTACGCATGGCGCATGATGCAGAACAGGCCATACAGCTGGCAAAAGCCGATGCGCCCGAATATGCCGTGTTGGACCTCAAACTACCGGGGGACTCCGGCTTGTTGCTACTGAAGAATTTGCTCGAAATGGATGCCAATACGCGCATCGTCGTCCTCACCGGCTACGCCAGCATCTCGACTGCGGTCGAGGCGATCAAGCTAGGTGCAGTGCATTATCTGGCCAAACCGGTCGATGCGGACGAAGTGGTCGCCGCCTTCAATCTCACCGAAGGCAACGCCGGAATTTCGCCGGCCAGCAGCCCGTTGAGCGTCGATCGTCTGGAGTGGGAACACATACAGCGCGTGCTGGCTGAGCACGATGGCAATATTTCCGCCACGGCGCGGGCGCTCAACATGCACCGGCGCACCTTGCAAAGAAAACTGGCAAAACATGCGCCGCGATAAATCAAATTCAATGAAACAGGAACACGTATGAAAATCGTCATCATCGGCGGCGTCGCTGCCGGCATGTCAGCCGCCGCCCGTGCGAGGCGGCTTGATGAAGCCGCCGAAATCATCGTCATCGAACGCAGCGAACATGTCTCCTTCGCCAACTGCGGCCTGCCTTACCATATCGGCGGTGAAATCGAAGACCGCGCCCAACTGGTGCTGCAAACCCCGCAAACGCTGGCTGAAACCCTGAATCTCGACGTGCGTATCGCGCATGAAGTGACCGGCATCGAGACGGCGCGTAAAACCGTCCGCGTACGCGAGTCAAAAAGCGGCAGCGAATACGCCGAAAGCTACGACAAACTGGTCATCTGCCCCGGTGCGCAACCGATCCGTCCCAAGCTGCCGGGCATCGAACATCCACGCATTTTGACACTGCGCAATATCGAAGACATGGATCGCGTGAAGTCTGTGGTCGATACCGGCATCCGCCGCGCCGTCGTCATCGGCGGCGGTTATATCGGTGTCGAAATGGCGGAAAATCTGCGTCACCGCGGCATCGCCGTGACGCTGGTGGAAATCGCCGGCCAGATCATGCCGCCGCTGGACGCTGAAATGGCGCGCGACCTGCAATACCACATGGAATATCACGGCATCGTGCTCAAGCTCGGCACCGCGGCCAGTGCTTTTGTCGAGCGCGACGGCGCGCTGGCGGTTGAACTCAACAACGGTGAATCGGTGCTGGCGGACATGGTGTTACTGGCAGCCGGCGTGCGGCCCGATGTGCAGCTGCTGGAGGGTAGCGGCATCGCCCTCGGCCCGCGTGGCGGCATCCTGGTCAACAGCCACATGCAGACCTCGGTGGCCGACGTCTACGCGGCGGGTGATGCGGTCGAGGTCATCGACACAGTCACCGGCGAAGCAGCCCTGATCGCGCTGGCCGGCCCAGCAAACCGTCAGGGGCGTATCGTTGCCGACCACATTTTCGGCCGCAACAGTGCCTACAGTTCGACACAGGGCACCGCCATCGTCAAGGTGTTCGAGATGACCGCAGGCGGTACCGGCGCTTCGGAAAAAACCCTGAAACGCAGCGGCATCCCCTACCGCAAAATCTACATTCATCCGAACGGTCATGCCAGCTATTATCCCGGCACCAACGCCATGCATCTGAAACTGCTGTTCGCGCCCGGCGACGGCAAGCTGCTGGGGGCACAGGTAGTCGGCTACGACGGCGTCGACAAGCGCATCGACGTGCTGGCGACGGCGCTACGCGCGGGCATGACCGTCCACGACCTGGAATCGCTGGAACTGGCCTATGCGCCCCCCTACGGCTCAGCCAAGGATCCGGTCAATATGGCCGGCTTCGTCGCCGCCAACCTGCTCAAGGGCGACATCGATGTATGGTATGCGGAAGATTATCCGGAGATGACTGGCAACAGCCTCATCATCGACGTGCGCGGACCTGCCGAATACGAGACCTGGCATATTCCCGGCGCAGTCAACATCCCGCTCGGCAAGCTGCGCGGGCAGCGCGACCATCTGCCGAAAGACCAGCCGCTATTGCTTTATTGCCGCGTCGGTTTCCGCAGTTACCTGGCCCATCGCATTCTGGTGCAATCCGGCTTCAGCCGGGTGAAAATGCTGGCAGGCGGTTCCAAGACTTTCTGCAGCCATCACCGCACGCCACTCTGTACCGGCCGGCCGGGCATACCCTTCGTACCGCATGCGGAAGAACAAATGGCGGAAAACAGCAAAGGTTCCTGTAGTGCCTGATGCTTGATAGTTGTATGGTTGATTGTTGTATTTTTAAAAGGAGCGTATGAAATGAACCCAAACGTCGGTGGTATCGATCGTATCTTGCGTGTGGTTGCCGGGGTTGCCCTCATCGTCTGGGCGGCCGCTTTTGCAGGGCCGGTCTGGGCCTGGATCGGCATTCTGCCGCTGTTGACCGGACTGTTCAGCCGTTGCCCGGCTTATAGCATTTTCGGCATCAGTTCCTGCAAGAAATAAGCGGCTCCGGCACATCCATACCGCATCCATCGCCAACGCGGTGGATGCAAATAACCCAGCCTGGCTGCACCTGTGGATTATTCCGGCTCGGGCGGAATTGGTGTGGCGTTATCCCAGTCTTCAATGAATTGGCGGGCGCGCTCGGCATGCCGGTCTTCGACCATGATGCGCATGAGGCCAAACGCCGGCAACTGGCCGGCGCCGCCCTGCAGATGTTCACCGGCGACACGCGCCTCGATGCCGATCTGTTTGAGCAACCCGACGATCACATAAGCTTCGATGCCATTCGCCGGTTCGTATATCGCCCGCATGATCAGCTCTCGAATGCCGCCTTCAGCACCCGGATCATGGCAGCATGGTCGGCGACCCCAGCACTTTCCCGAACGCTGTGCATGGCCCACATCGGGCAGCCGACATCGACGGCAGCCATGCCGAGACTGGCCGAGACTATCGGCCCGATTGTGCTGCCACAGCCGAGATCGGCGCGGTGCGAATACTGCTGAACAGACACGCCGGCTTGCTCGCACAACAACATGAAGCGTGCGGCCGTTTCGGCGTCGGTGCTGTAACGCTGGTTGGC
>JBEDHT010000024.1:0-3088 GCA_041174025.1 Pseudomonadota bacterium | reverse complement strand
CCGTAATCCAGTGGCTGCATGAAATACCGGATTCCGGATAAGCGCTCCGCGGTTTCCGGAACGACGTCTGATGAGAGATTTTCGTTTCCCATCCATCATTGATTGTCCGGACCCGCCTGTGACCACTTTCTGAGTAACAAAAAAAGCCCGGATGAGTTCTCCCCGTTGCAGGGAACTCAGCCGGGCCCGGGAGCCGCTACAGGATGATGAAACGTCTTATGCGAGCTGGTTCATCAGCTCTTCATGCACTTCGAAGATATCGCCGACAATGCCGTACTTGGCGATGGTGAAGATGGAAGCGCCGGGGTCGGTATTCACCGCAACGATGGTCGGCACGTGCTTCATGCCGGCCATGTGCTGAATCGAGCCGGAAATACCCATGGCGACATACAGCTTGCAGTTGCCGACCACTTTGCCGGACTGTCCGACCTGACGCGATTTCGGCAACCAGCCGGCATCGGCGATAGGCCGCGAGCAGCACAGTGTCGCACCGGCGGTATCAGCCAGCTCGCGGAAATCTTCGACGTTGGTTTCTTCGCCGATGCCACGACCGATGGAGACGATGAAATCGACCGAGGTGATATCGACGTCGTTGCCGCCACCCAGCTCGATGTATTCGCGGTTGCTGCTGCGCGAGGTTTTCACTGCTGGCTCGAAGCTGCTGACGGCCGGGCTGCCGGCGCCTTCCTGCGGCTTGTAGACGTTGGCGCGCACGGCGACGACGACACAGGACTTGCCGGGGAAATCGACCTCGACGTTGACTTTCTGGTTATAACCGCCGCGTGTGGCGACCAGATCGGCGCCGTCATACTCCAGCTTGAAGACATCGGTGGCGAAACCGTGTCCGCCCTTGCTTGCCAGCGTTGCGGCATAGCCAAGCGAATCGACCGTATGCGGCAGCATGACGACGGCAGGCTTGCGTGCCTCGATCAGGCCGGCGACTGCGCTCTCGAAAAAGTCGGGGTCGAAATCGGCCGAAGCGGTCTTCACCACGACCACTTCATTGACGCCTTCCAGCGAAAGGGCGGGAACGAACTTGTCGGCTTCTGCGCCGATAACCGCCACCACCACCTGATCGTCAGCGCCCTGCTTCAGCGTTTGCGCGCCTGCGATCAACTCCAATGTCACCGGACGCAATTCGCCGCTACGGTGTTCTGCTACTACCAAAATCGTGCTCATGTTCACTCTCCCTTGAATTCCTTGATGATCTCGATCAGTCTGGCGGCCTGCTCGGCGACCGTACCCTCGATCATCTGTGCGCGGCCCTTGGCCGGTACATACATGCGGCGGACGCGCGACATCGAACTGTCGGCACCGACATCACCGGCGCTGAGGCCGATATCGCCCAGACTCCATTCTTCGATCGGTTTCGCCGCTGCCAGCTTGATGCCGCGCAGCGAGGCATAGCGCGGCTTGTTGATGCCGAGCTGTATGGTCAGCACGGCCGGGCAGCTGATCTCGACTTCCTGCAGCATGCCGCCTTCCAGCTCGCGGCGGATGATGGCGCTGCTGTTGCCGGGGCTGTATTGCAGGTCAGCGACGACAGCGGCGTGCGGCCAGTCCAGGTATGCCGCAGTGGAAATGCCGGTGGAACCATAGGCCTGATCGGAAGACTGCACGCCGGCAAACACCATGTCGGGCGCTTCCTTCCTGACCACGGCGGCCAGCACCTTGCCGATGGCGATGGCATCGGAACCTTCGATCGCATCGTCCCAGACGCGAATGGCGCGATCGGCGCCCTTGGCCAGACATTTGCGCAAACTTTCGTCGACGCGGTCGGGGCCGACCGAAACCACCACCACTTCAACTTCACCGGTGCTGGCCTCCTTGATCTTCATTGCCTCTTCCAGCGAGTAGTCGTCCCACT
The DNA here is from genome assembly GCA_041174025.1 of Pseudomonadota bacterium. Lineage (GTDB taxonomy): Bacteria > Pseudomonadota > Gammaproteobacteria > Burkholderiales > Methylophilaceae > UBA6140. The sequence continues at coordinate 1,221 of JBEDHT010000024.1, read as the reverse complement.
CGTTGAGGTCGTAAATGAGGAAATCCTCGTCCACGTCCTTTTCGTCGGCGCGGATCTCAAAATCCTCATCCAGCGCTGCCACTTGCTTCACTGCTACCAGAATCTTCATTTCTCTTCTCCTAAAACTACTGCTTGATTGACTTTCGTCGTTACTTTTTCGGGCCTGCCTCTGTCTTCGCCGGGGCGAATGTCCTGGCAAACCAGCTGAATACGCTGAACCGCACCCGGTAATCCGGGTCGTCATGCAATCGCCACTTGTCTTCCGCCGTCAGCTGCGGCTGCCCCACCAGCATGAGCCGGTGCAGGTAGTACGGGTCTTCCAGCAGGGGCAGCAGAATCAGACGGGTCGCCTGCGGATTCAATATCACCCCGCGCCTGACATCGGCCTCTTCATGCCGCACCAGTTTCATCATCAGGGAAACCGCAGTATTGGCATTGGCCGCCACGCCGCTCAGCACATCAATATCCGTATCGGCTGCCAGCTCACGCATCAGAGCGCCATCGGCATTCGGCTGATAAGCGACGGCAGCGCGCACCCAGTCCGATCTGTCGTTGGCGAGATGCCGCAGCAGGGCCAGCGGACACTGGGGATTTCTCGCCACTGCGCGGCGCACGTCGTCCACCTTGTCATCCGCCAGTTGCCGCATCAGGCTCTGCGGCAACGCGGGGTTGCGCCCCAGCCACTGCCGCACCCAATCGTCCTTGTCGGTGCTCATCTGTTCCATCAGGCGCACTGCGAGATCGGTTCGTGCCGCCAGTGCGCGCCTTACTGCCACGGCTTCATCCCTGGCCAGCGTTGCCTGCAGCTCTGCAGGCATGGCGGGATTCGCCGCGACCGCGGCCCGCACTGCCGTATCCGCATCGGCTGCCAGCCGCTTCAGTGCCTCGGCGGGCATGCGCGCGTCCTTCGCCAGTTGGCGCTGTACCAGCACATCCTGATCTGCCATCGCCTCCTGCATCAGTACCAGCGGGCAGTTCGCATGACCGGCTGCAGCAGCACGCAGATAAGCATCGCCGCTGCGGTAAATGGCTTGCAGCATGTCGGCGCTGACATTGGGGTTGCCCACCATCTCGCGCTCGAAATCGCCCGGCTTTCTCGCCGAGAGCGACTGCAGCACTGCCGCATCCGCCGCCTGATTTCTACAGATCGATTTCAGGTGCTCGTCGTCCTCATCCGCTTCGGCCAGGTGCTGCAACAGATCGGACGGCGCATTCTGATGC
>JBEDHT010000023.1:0-3024 GCA_041174025.1 Pseudomonadota bacterium | reverse complement strand
CTTGAGTCCGGGTGCTTGGGTTAAGCGACGAAACCGCGCAGGTTTCATGGTCGCGGAAATTTTCAATCCGACATTCTATCTTTTTATGCAGGGCTTTTGAATCCGCCTACTGCCTCAAGGGTTTTTATTCGGGGATTTACAGCGACGATTTACGCTGCACGGACATCAGGCCTGCCTGCCCAGCAGCGGATCCAGACCGCCGGCCAGATCAAGCGCGCGCAGTTCGTCAAAACCGCCGATATGCCGCTCGTCGATGTAGATCTGCGGCACCGTGCGCCTGCCGGTTTTTTCCATCATTGCCACACGCAACTCGGGGTCGAGATCGACCCGGATCTTGCTGACCTCGACTCCCTTGCTTGCCAGCAGGCGCTCGGCGTTCAGGCAATAGGGGCAATAGGCGGTGGTGTACATGACGACATTTGCCATGATCAGCCCTTGACCACCGGCAGCTTGGCCGCAATCCAGGCGTTCAGTCCGCCCTGCAGATTGTGCAGCCCGGTGAACTGATGCTTGCGCAGAATATCGCAGGCCTTGCCCGAGCGCACGCCAGCCTGGCAATTGACGAGGATGGGCTTGTCCTTGAACTTCTCCAGCTCGCCTATCCTTTCGCTGAGTCTGGCCAGCGGGATGTGACGCGCATCGGTAATGTGGCCGGCGGCAAACTCGGCATCGTCACGCACATCGAGCACGATAGCGTTACTGCGGTTGATCAGCAGCACGGCCTCGCTGGCCGACACATTGACCACGCCACCGCCACCACGGTTGAGCATGGGCCACAGGAGCATGAGGCCGGAACCAATCGCCAGGCCGATCAACAAAATATTATTGCTTAAGAATTCCACACTGCACCTCTTGAAAATAACTGCGAAAAACCGACATTATCGACCATATCGGGCAAAAAAACCTGCGGCAGACCCGGATACCGGCAGCGTGCCGGCGGCCATGCCGCGCCGAGGAATATAATACAATGACACATCACCCTGAACACTGCAGAACAACACCATGAACATAACCCCTGTGATTCTTTTGATTCTGGATGGTTTCGGCTACCGTGAAGAAGTCGCCGACAACGCCATTGCCCAGGCCCGCAAACCGAACTGGGATAGACTCTGGGCAGAACATCCGCATACACTGATCAACGCCTCGGAACATTATGTCGGCCTGCCCGACGGCCAGATGGGCAACTCGGAAGTCGGCCATCTCAACATCGGCGCCGGCCGCGTCGTCTATCAGGATTTCGAGCGCATCAACCAGGCGATCCAGTCCGGCGCGTTTTTCGAGCTACCCAGCCTGACTGCCGCCATCGACCAGCTCAAGGCCAGCGGCAAGGCGCTGCACGTTTTTGGTCTCCTCTCCGACGGCGGTGTCCACAGCCATCAGGATCACATTCACGCCATGGTTGAAATGGCGGTCAAGCGCGGATTGAAAAAAGTCTATGTGCACGCTTTTCTCGACGGCCGCGACACGCCGCCGGTCAGCGCCGGCCCTTACATCGAGAAGCTTGAAGCCAAGCTGCAGTCGCTCGGCGCCGGCAAAATCGCCTCGATCTGCGGGCGCTTTTATGCCATGGACCGCGACAAACGCTGGCCCCGGGTCGAAGCCGCCTATGACATGCTGACCGAGGGCATCAGCGAATTCCGCGCTGCCACCGCCATGGAAGGCCTGCAGGCCGCCTATGCGCGCGATGAGCATGACGAGTTCGTCAAGGCGACGGTGATCGCCGCGCCGGGTGAGGCGCCCGTCCACGTCGAGGACGGCGACATCATCGTGCAGATGAACTTCCGCTCCGACCGCGCCCGGCAGCTCACCCACGCCCTGCTGGCGCCGCAGTTCGACGGCTTCCATCGCCGCCATGTACGCAAGCTGGCCGGCTATTTCACGCTGACCATGCATGACAAGAACGAAGCGGAGGCGGTCGCCATATTCCCGCCGTTCGAAGTGAAGAACACCTTCGGCGAATATGTCGCCGGACTGGGCTGCAAACAGTTGCGCATCGCCGAGACGGAGAAATATCCGCATGTCACCTTCTTCTTCAACGGCGGCGAGGAGCTGGTGTTCGACGGCGAAGACCGCATTCTGGTGCCCTCGCCGCAGGTCGCCACCTACGACCTGCAACCGGAGATGAGCGCGCACGAGGTCACCGAACAGCTGGAAGAGGCCATCCTGAGCCGGCAATACCAGGCCATCATCTGCAACTACGCCAACTGCGACATGGTCGGCCACTCCGGCATACTCGAAGCGGCGGTTAAGGCAGTCGAGACAGTCGATACCTGTATCGGCCGCATTGTCGCCGCTGCGCAGAAAACCGGCGCCGAGGTCATCATCACCGCCGACCACGGCAATGTGGAAATGAGCGCGACACCATCAACAATCAGCCGCATACCCAGCACACCACCAACCTGGTGCCGCTGCTCTATGTCGGCCGCAAGGCAACACTGGCCAATGACGGCGCCCTGTCCGACATCGCGCCGACGCTGCTGAAGATGATGGGTTTACCACAACCGGCAGAAATGACCGGCAAGCCCTTGCTCGACTTCGCGGCCTGAGCACACATGCCGGATTGCCGCTTTTCCATGCTCAGCCTGCTACGCAAAGGCCTGACGGCTTTTACGCTGGCGGCGTTCACGCTGGCGGCGTTTACACTGGCAGTGTTTACGCTGGCGGCGCTGTGCGTCAGCCTGCCGGCGGCGGCAAACCCGAAGGCTGAAAGCTCGAAAGCGGAGCTCAACGCGCTGCACAAAAAGATCGAAGCGCTCAACAAGGAGCTCAACTCCTCGCGCGAAGCGCACAAGGACGCAGCCGACGAACTGAAGGACAGCGAAAAGGCGATCAGCGCCGCCAACCGCAAGCTCTACGAACTGAACCAGCAGCAGAAGCAGAACCGCGCCATGCTGGAAAATCTGGAAAAACAGCAGGCCGAACTCAATCAGACGCTCGCAACGCAACAACAACTTCTCGGCAACCAGCTCTATCAGCAGTATCTTTATGGCCAGCAAAATCCGCTGAAGATCATGCTGGAACAGC
>JBEDHT010000022.1:0-5388 GCA_041174025.1 Pseudomonadota bacterium | reverse complement strand
GAATACGGCACCACGGCCTGTTCAAACCCGATAACCTGCACCCACACCGCCGGCCCCAGCACCACCATGGCCACGGCCACCAGCAAGCCCAGACTGCCGCCCCACACTGCACCGCGCGTCGTCATGCCGCTCCACGACATGGAAAGCAGCAACACAGGGAATGTGGCTGAAGCTGCTATCGTGAAAGCCAGCCCGACCATGAAAGCGATATTCTGATGCTGGAAAACGATGCCCAGCAGTATTGCCAGAATGCCGAGAACAACGGTCGCGTAACGCGACACCCGCACCTCCTGCTGGTCGGTAGCATGACGGTTGATGACGTTGGCATAAAGGTCGTGCGAAATCGAAGCTGCCCCTGCCAGCGTCAAGCCCGCCACCACGGCGAGGATGGTGGCGAAAGCCACTGCGGAAATGAAGCCGAGAAAAAGATCGCCGCCCAATGCATGCGCCAGATGCACGGCCGGCATGTTGTCGCCGCCGCGCATGCTGCCATCGGCGTTGAAATACTCCGGGTTGCCGAGAATGAAAGCCACGGCGCCCATGCCGATAATGAAGGTCAGAATATAGAAGTAGCCGATAAAACCGGTGGCATAAAACACCGATTTGCGCGCTTCCTTTGCATCCGGCACCGTAAAGAACCGCATCAGGATATGCGGCAAACCGGCCGTGCCGAACATCAGGGCGATACCCAGTGAAATCGCACTGACAGGGTCGGAAACGAGGCCGCCCACCGTCATGATATCCACCCCTTTGGGATGCTTGTCGATCGCCATCCTGAACAACGTTTCGAAGCTGAAACCGGAGAGCCAGATGACGCCTGCAGCCATAAAACTGGCGCCACTCAATAACATGACCGCTTTGATGATCTGCACCCAGGTTGTCGCCAGCATGCCACCGAAAGTGACATAGGCGATAATCAGTACGCCGACGATCAGTAGCGCTACCTCGAAACTGATGCCGAACAGCGTCTGGATCAGCGCGCCCGCCCCCACCATCTGGGCAATCAGATAAAGCAGCACAATCGCGATGCCTGCCACTGCGGAGAACACGCGGATCGGCGTCTGTTGAAAACGGTAGGCTGCCACATCTGCGAAAGTGAAGCGTCCGAGGTTGCGCAGACGTTCCGACATCAGAAACAGGATAACCGGCCAACCGACCAGAAACCCGATGGCATAGATCAAACCATCATAGCCGCGCGTGTAGACCAGCGCCGTGATACCCAGAAACGAGGCCGCGGACATGTAATCCCCGGCAATTGCCAGCCCGTTCTGGAACCCGGTAATACCGCCATTGGCGGTATAAAAACTTCTGGTGGAGTTGGTCCGCTTGGCCGCCCAATAAGTAATCCACAGCGTAGCCGCCACAAACAGCAGAAACATCAGGATGGATGCAGGACTGACCGGATTGCCGGACTCCCCGGCATGCGCCATGCAAGGCAACAACCCCACCCCGATCAGGAACCGCCTCATGTGACCGCCCTTTTGATGATATCAGTCAGCACATCAAAATGCTGGTTGGCCTTGCGCACATAAATCCCGGTCAGCACAAACGCCAGCAGAATGATGCCAACGCCAAGTGGAAAACCGACTGTGACGACATTGCCCCAAATCACGGTACGGAAAAATTCCGGCGCGAACGCAACCAGCAGAATAAAACCAAAATAGGCCAGCATCATGATGCCGGTGAGCACGCTTGCCAGTAGCCGGCGCTCTCTCACCAACGCGTGATATTCAGGCAAGGCTTTGATTTTTTCGACATATTCGGGTGACATGAACGCTCCTTAAGAATCAGCCAGATTATACGCAGAGTGGCGCAGATGTTGGATGTGAAAGAATTTCGTTGACAATTCATCCGCGGCTCTTTAAGATTGCGCCTCTTTTCGGGGGTATAGCTCAGCTGGGAGAGCGCTTGCATGGCATGCAAGAGGTCAGCGGTTCGATCCCGCTTACCTCCACCAGTAAAAATCATGCGAATTTGTTATGATTTTTGCTTAAGAAAAGTCAGGTTTTGTAGTAAAATGTTGTTCGTTAAAAGTTCATAGGTCCCCATCGTCTAGAGGCCTAGGACACCTCCCTTTCACGGAGGCGACCGGGGTTCGAATCCCCGTGGGGACGCCAAAATAAAATAGCCACCGACAGGTGGCTTTTTTGTTTGTGGCGATACGCGCAGCGTATATTCGAAGCCCGGGTTCGACTAAGCGGGCATGCTATGCAAAGCTTATCTGACAACGGAATATATCAATAAACAATGTTAGCTTGTCGAGAAAATCATATTTTTCGGAGACAATCTGATTTGCTGCCTTGCCGCCGCAAATCAATTCCAGATTCATCATTGCCATAAATTTTTTTAGCTTTTGGACACCAATACATGATGCCAGGTATGCTTGCATAGCTGCCGGAATTCAGAAAACCCTGCCTCTTTCGCAAGTTCTTCGTAAATAGCAACAGTTTCAGGAAAGTCATATGCTGCAGCATGCTGTCTGATCGCAGCATGCTGTTGTGCGGTCAGAGAAGACCAGTGGCTTTCTGCATAGCCAAGATAGTGTTTCAGATAAGCCGGTCGATCTTCTTCTGGCGCTCTAGCCAAATCCACCAGAATTAATATGCCGTTTTGCTTAAGTCTTGCGTGGGCCAAGCTAAAGAACGTTGCTTTTTGTTCGATATCCAGATGATGCATTGCAAAACTGGCAAAAACCACATCATACGTACTTTCATCGACTGAAAGACATTCAAGCATGTCACGCTGTTCAAGTAGATGCACAATGCCGGCATGGTCGAGATTTTCACGAGCATGATTCAGGGCGACATCGGAGACGTCGCAGCCGTGATAACAGGAGATTTTTGCACCCTTGAATGCTTCAAGCGTTTGGCTGGCATCACCACAACCCAGATCAAGCAAGCTCAAGGGCTGATGTCCAACATGTGAGGCCAGAAAAGTTCTGACGGTATCGCTAATCTCGCGATGGAACATGTAGTTACTGTTGATGATCTTCTGGTAGGTCTTCCAGCCCTCCTTGAACAGCCTGACGGATTCCTCAATCGATTGCATATATCCCTTGACTATATGGATTTTTTGAAATGTTCTTTTAACTACCTGAAGATTCATCAGAGTCTGGCAAGAAAGCCTTTGTCAGCAGCAAGGCCAGCAGAGAAACAATAGCGGCAACACTGAGGTATAACCCGACTGCATGCAGATTGAAATGCATCGCCAGAGTCGTTGCGATATAGGGCGCAAGTGAACCGCCAAGGATGCCGGCAAGATTGAATGCCCATGAAGTGCCGGTATAGCGCAAAGGGGTTGGGAAAAGTTGTCCGAGTCGAGTTCCCAGCGGGCCATACATGCAACCCATCAAGGCGAAGCCGATAGCCATGGAGAGAAAGGTCAATGCTGCAGAACCTGCACCAAAAAGACCGGGGAATATGAATCCGTATATGGCGATGGCAACCCCGGCAATCATCAATGTACGGTTGACGCCGTAGCGGTCCGCGGCGATTGCCGACAAGGGAATGGTCGCGGCAAAGAACAACACACTACCCAGCTGCATGAAAAGGAATTCTTCACGGCCGAAGTGGAGTGCGCTGGTTCCCCAGCTCAGACTGAATACGGTCATGAGGTCGAACATCACGAAGACTGCGACCGATGCAAAAGTACCGAGCAGCAAAGCCAGTCGTTGCTGGCGGAAAAGATCAAGCATCGGCACCTTGACCAGGGTTTTCTTTTGGATGGCTTCCTGGAATTTTGGCGTTTCTGCCAACTGCAATCGTACATAAAGACCCAGGCCAATCAGGATGGCACTGGCAATAAATGGGATACGCCAGCCCCAGTCAAGAAACTGGCTGTCGCTCATCACTTCAGTCAGCACTATAAAAATTCCGGTCGCAGAAATGAACCCGAGTGGCGCACCGAGCTGGGGGAACATGCCGTACCAGCCACCTTTGCCTTTGGGCGCGTTCTCGGTTGCCAACAGTACCGCGCCGCCCCATTCGCCGCCAAGTCCTATGCCTTGCCCGATACGGCATATCACCAACAATACCGGCGCAAGAATACCCACCGCTTCATAAGTCGGCAGCAGGCCGATCATGACGGTAGAGATGCCCATGGTCAGCAGCGATACGACGAGTGTCACCTTGCGGCCGATGCGATCACCAAAATGCCCGAACAGGAGCGATCCTAAAGGGCGGGTAAAAAATGCAACGGCGAAGGTTGCCAGCGATTGCAGGGTCGCCGTGGTCGGATCGGACTCCGGAAAGAATATCCTGGGAAACACCAGCACAGCGGCTGTGGCAAAAATATAGAAATCAAAGAACTCGATTGTCGTGCCGGCGAGGCTGGCAAAAAGGATACGGGCTTTTGAAGCTTGTGTTACTTGGTCTTTTTGAAGGGGAGCTGCTGTAGTCACGGTCTTGTTGGCTCTACTTGAAAGTTAATTTTCTTTTACGGGCATGATCATGGATATGCATCAACCGGCATGAACCTGCCTTGATGCTCAGCGTTGTTAACAGATTCTGATCACTGGAACGCTATTGATGATAGCCTCCCACGCGTCGTGAACGGCTTTACTCAAAGCGCGATTGATCTCTTCAAGATTGGCGATATGATCGATTCGCGCTTGCAGTCTTTCTTGCTCGGAGGCGCTCAGCAGATAATTCATCAGATCAGTGGCACGCAACAAACCGACGATCAAGGCATCACGTGGTTCTGGAATCTCGTCGCCATTCAATAGCTGCATGACTCGGGCCCTGACTTCACGCTCTTCGATCCCGCTGCTTGGCGGATAGACGCGCGTCTTGAACACCCAGAGCAAACGTTTTTCCACCGTCTTGAGTATGCCCCTCGCCACCAGGCCTTGCACGACCTCATCAATCAGGCGTTCGCCCTGCTTTGCCAATCGTGTCAGCCACGCTGCGGTAGAAAGGGTGTTTTTTTCTGAGGCAATTTCATTCAGCAAGGCATCAAGCATGGGATGGTTGGTCGGCGCGGTGGAAACTACAAAGAGTTTATCCGGGTCGGTATCGATCCGACCCTGCAGCGTGAGCTCCATGATCAATGACGCCGCAATGCCTATATCCAGCGCGTATGGTTTGGCACTCGAGATCAATCTGCCCGTCTCATCATCGAGCGTGATCAAGACGAGTTCTTCTGCAAGACTTAATGGATGTGAGGTCGTCATCGGGATATTTCTCAAGGTTGTATGTCAATGATTTTATCAAAGCCGCTCATGATCAGAAGATCGTGAATCGGCACGGTAGGTTTGACAAGAACAAGCTTTTTGTTGCGTTCTTTTAACGCCTTGGCAGTCTTCAGAAAGACCCTGAGACCGACGCTGCTGATGTAATCAAGCTCGGAAAGATCAATGGTGAAATCCTGATCAACGTTTCCCAACAAATC
>JBEDHT010000021.1:0-2629 GCA_041174025.1 Pseudomonadota bacterium | reverse complement strand
ACATGAATTGATAGATCAGACTGCTGATATCCTGGGTGCCGCTGGGTAAGGTCTCGGTCAGCAACTTGCCCTTGACCTTCATTTGCAGGGTACTGGCCGCCCAGTCGAAATCCGTATAAAGCGAGCGCTTCGGATTACCGCCCTGATGCAGCTCGAAATGCAGCGGTTTGAGACCGCCCCTGCCGACCTGGCCCTCGCTGGTGAGTCTGCGCTCGCCGAGCAGCGCGTAAACGCCGATGCCCTTGGTCACGCTTTCGATACGGTATTTGCCTTTCTGTACGGTATAAGTTTCCGTGATGTTGGCGAACGGCTGGCCGTTGCGGCTGGCCTCGTAATTCAATGTAACGGATTCGGGCGCGGCAACTGCCACCGACTGGCTCAACGCCAGCAAAAACACGGCGATGATTTTTGAAAACACGTGCTGCATGATGAACCTTTCTCGATGACCAGTCTGCCCAACGCGCGAAGACGGCCGCTGGTTGGCAGCCGCTGGTTAGCCACTACCTAGGTACAGCAGCCGGGGCATCGCCTAGACGACAACGGTTGGCGCTTCACCCTCCGCCTGCGCGCGCACCGTGCCGATCACCGCAACCTGCTCGCCTTCTGCTGCCAGCAATTGCTGTGCTGCTGCCGCATCTTCAGCAGCAACAATAACAACCATGCCGATGCCGCAATTGAAAGTGCGGTACATTTCGTCGTCCGTCACGTTGCCCTGCGCCTGCAGCCAGCCGAACAGCGGCGGCATCTGCCAGCTGTCCTTCTTCACTTCTGCGGTCAATCCTGCGGGCAGCACGCGCGGCACGTTTTCAGTGATTCCGCCGCCGGTGATATGCGCCATGCCCTTGACTTTGATTGCAGAAAGCAGCTTCAGCAGCGGTTTCACATAAATGCGGGTAGGTGCCATGACGACATCGCGGAACGGCCTGCCGTGGAAATCGGCATTCATGTCGATGCCGGATTTGTCGATCAACTTGCGGATCAGCGAATAGCCGTTGGAATGTGCGCCGCTGGAAGCCAGCCCGAGCAGCACATCGCCGGCAGCGATGGTGGAACCGTCGATGATGGCATCACGGTCAACCGCGCCGACGGCAAAGCCGGCCAGATCGTATTCCCCGGCCGGATACATGCCCGGCATCTCGGCAGTTTCGCCGCCGACCAGCGCGCAGCCGGCCTGTTCGCAACCTTGCGCAATGCCCTTGATGACCTGCGCCGCCGTACCGACTTCCAGCTTGCCGCAGGCGAAGTAATCGAGGAAAAACAACGGCTCGGCGCCCTGCACCAGAATGTCGTTGACACTCATCGCCACCAGATCGATACCGACGGTGTCATGCTTGTCGAGCTGGAAAGCCAGCTTGAGCTTGGTACCGACGCCATCGGTACCGGAGACCAGCACCGGGTTGCTGAATTTCTTCGGCACCTCGAACAGCGAGCCGAAACCGCCGATACCGCCCATGACTTCAGGCCGCATGGTACGCTTTGCAAACGGCTTGATCTGCTCGACCAGCGCATCGCCCGCTTCCATATCCACGCCTGCGTCGCGGTAGCTGATCGAAGTTTTTGCTGCATCACCGTTTGAAGAATTAGAATTCAACTGCGTTCTCGCTTTCCACTAAAAAAAACATCAAGATAAATCATCTGTTTGAAGGCATAATTTTACCCGATATGACGACGAAACGAGAAAACCTGTTGCCTGATTACCGCATCATGCTGCTCGCCGCCGGTTTTCTGCTGGTTTTTTATTTGCTGCTGCCGATCATGGGGCCATTTCTGATGGCCGCGATTCTGGCCTACATCTTCAAACCGCTGGTGGATGTATTCAGCCGCTGGCGCATCGGCATGCTGATTTTCGGCCGCACGACGGCCACCCTGCTGGTCATGTTGCTGCTGGCGGGCTTCGCGCTGTTGCTTGTGCTGCTCATCGTACCCATGCTGCAAAAAGAGATTTTGCTGATCATCCAGCGTCTACCGGATTTTGCCGTCATGCTGAAAAGCCGCATTGAGCCCTTGCTGATGCAATATTTCGGCGTGCCACTCTCCATCGACATCAGTCAATTGCAGGACATGCTGACCAAACACTGGCAAACGGCAGGCAACTTTGCCACGCAATTGCTGGCTGCGCTCGGCAACCGCGGCTTCGCCATCATCGGCTGGTTCATCAACCTGCTGCTGGTGCCGGTTGTACTGTTCTACCTGCTGCGCGACTGGCATGGCATGGTGAACCACATCGCCCAGCTGATTCCGCGCCGCTGGTATGAAAAAACCGCGCAAGTTGCCGGTGAAATCGATCAGGTACTCGCCGAGTTCTTGCGCGGCCAGCTTTCGGTCATGCTGATGATGACGCTGTTTTATGCTGTGGCGTTGATGGCCATCGGTCTTGAAATGGCGCTGCCGGTTGCGCTGATTGCCGGGCTGCTGGGCTTTATTCCCTACGTCGGCGTCACCGTCGGCCTGCTGCTGGCGCTGATGGCCGCTGCGCTGCAATTCGCCAGCTTCGGCGAAATTGTGCCGGTGCTGCTGGTCTTCATCGCCGCGCAACTACTCGAAGGCATGGTGCTGACGCCGTGGCTGGTGGGCGACCGCATCGGGCTGCATCCGGTCGTTGTCATTTTCACGCTGCTTGCCGGTGGCC
>JBEDHT010000020.1:0-4267 GCA_041174025.1 Pseudomonadota bacterium | reverse complement strand
ATCGGGCGTGACGTTGACGATGCCCATGATGCGCGGGCGGGAAAGGTCGAGTTGATATCGGCCACAAACAAAAATGTCGGATGATTTCATAGGGGGGATTAAGCCATATCAGAGGCAGAGTTTCCAGCACTCCGGCCCGGTCAGATACAACAAGGCAGCGCTGACCATCGCGGCTCAGCGCTGCCTTTTGAACATGACTTACTCGGATTTCGCTGCTGGCTGTACTGCGGGCTCGGATGCCGGGCCGGTAGCGCCCGCATCCGGCTTGTCGGTTTTGCCCGGTGCCTGCGGCGGTTTTGGCGCGCGCGGCGGCAAGCCTGCCATGATGTCGTTGATCTGGTCGGCATCGATGGTTTCCCATTCCAGCAACGCTGCTGTCATGGCTTCAACCTTGTCGCGGTTATCTTCCAGCAGCTTGCGTGCGATGGCATACTGCTCGTCGAGGATGCGGCGAACTTCGGCATCGACTTTCTGCTGCGTCGCTTCCGACACTGTGCGGGCAGACATGCGACCAAAGAAGGAATCCTGATCGTTATCGACGTAGACCATGGTGCCCATGGAATCCGACATGCCGTAACGTGTCACCATGTCGCGTGCCAGCTTGGTCGCACGCTCGAAATCGTTCGAAGCGCCGGTCGACATCTGGTGCATGAACAATTCTTCGGCAATACGACCACCGAACAGAATCGATATTTCCTCCAGCATCTTGTCACGGTAGTTGCTGATGCGGTCGAACTCCGGCAACTGCCAGGTCAGGCCCAGTGCCCAGCCGCGCGGCATGATGGTGACCTTGTGCACCGGGTCGGCTTTCGGCAGCAACTTCGCCACAACGGCATGACCGGATTCGTGATAGGCCGTATTGCGGCGTTCTTCTTCGCGCATGACCATGGAACGGCGCTCCGGACCCATGAAAATCTTGTCCTTGGCGTCTTCGAAATCCTGCATGTCCACCGTGCGCTTGTTGCGGTTGGCGGCAATCAGCGCAGCCTCGTTGACCAGATTGGCCAGATCGGCACCGGAAAAACCGGGCGTGCCACGGGCGAGAATGTCGGCCTTGACGTCCGGGTCGATCGGCACCTTGCGCATGTGCACCATGAGAATCTGTTCACGGCCGCGGATATCGGGCAAACCGACCATCACCTGGCGGTCGAAGCGGCCGGGGCGCAGCAGGGCTTTATCCAGCACATCGGCACGGTTGGTGGCAGCGATCACGATGACACCGGAGTTGGCTTCAAAGCCGTCCAGCTCGACCAGCAACTGGTTCAGGGTCTGTTCGCGCTCGTCGTTACCGCCGCCGGTACCGCCGCCACGATGACGACCGACCGCGTCGATTTCATCGATGAAGATGATGCATGGGGCGCTCTTCTTGGCCTGCTCGAACATGTCGCGCACGCGGGCTGCACCGACACCGACGAACATTTCAACGAAGTCGGAGCCGGAGATGGTGAAGAATGGTACTTTTGCCTCGCCTGCAATCGCTTTTGCCAGCAGAGTCTTGCCGGTTCCCGGCGGGCCGACCATCAATACGCCGCGCGGAATGCGGGCGCCCAGTTTCTGGAACTTGCCGGGGTCGCGCAGGAATTCAACCAGTTCGGAGACCTGCTCCTTGGATTCATCACAACCGGCCACGTCGGCAAACGTCACCTGATTGGCGCTTTCATCGAGCTGGCGCGCACGGCTCTTGCCGAACGAAAATGCACCGCCCTTGCCGCCGCCCTGCATCTGGCGCATGAAGAATATCCAGACGCCGATCAGCAACAGCATGGGGAACCAGGAAACGAAGATGCTCATCAAGAGCGATTGCTCTTCATCCGGCTTGGCTTCGACGATGACGTTATGCTTCAGCAGGTCGGAAACCAGCCAGGGATCGGATGGCGCGTATGTGTTGAACTTGCGGCCGTCATTGGTCTCGCCGCGCAATACGCGCCCGTCAATCGTGACTTTGGCAATCTGCCCCTGTTTCACCTGATCGATGAACTGGGAATAGACGACCTGTCCTTCAGAGGCCGTCTTGGCGCCGAATTGATTGAATACGGTCATCAGCACCAAAGCGATGATGAGCCATACTGCGATGTTCTTGACGATGTTGTTCAAAATCCCGTTCCTTAAATTAATGGGAGATGCTGCTTGAATTCTAACCCTATTCCTGCAGAAAATCTTGCGCGGATATTTCAGCCAACCCGCGTCATGGCGACATCAGCGCTTGCCCAGGCCCAGCAGATAGACTTCACTGCTACGGTCACGCGAAGCTTTCGGTTTACGCGTCACCACCTTGTCGAAGGCCTGCCGCATGTTGCCGGCAATCTCATCAAAGCCGCTACCGTTGAACACTTTGACCAGAAAGTTGCCGCCCGGTTTCAGCCATTTGCTGCTGAAATCCAGCGCCAGCTCGGTCAGGTGCATGGCCCTGGCCTGATCCATGGCACTGATACCGCTGATATTGGGGGCCATGTCGGCAATAACAAGGTCTATCGGCATATTTTCAAGGCTTGCTTCCAGCTGATCCAGTACTGACTGCTCGCGGAAATCGCCCTGAATGAATTGCACGCCGGCGACCGGCTGCATCTCCAGAATATCAAGCGCAATCACCTTGCCCTGGCCTTTCAGACGCTGCACCGCGACCTGCGACCAGCTACCGGGCGTGGAGCCCAGATCGACAATGGTCATGCCCGGTTTGATCAGGTGATCCTTGTCATCGATCTCGATCAACTTGTAAGCGGCGCGCGCCCGGTAACCCTCACGCTGTGCGCGTTTAACGAATTCGTCGTTGACATGCTCCTGCATCCAGCCTTTACTGGTGCGCGTTCTTTTCATAATGCCGTTCCTGTCAGTTCAACCCGCGCAGCCTGCGTACATGCAAGCCTGCATTTATGGCAGTGTCCTGATATCGAGTGTGATAGAATGCGAGCCTTTTTGAATCAACGAGATACACCCCTTGAACTCCAGACAAATCAGTTACCTGCGCGGCCTTGGTCATCATCTTAACCCAGTGGTCAGTATCGGCAATGCCGGTCTGACAGAACAGGTGCTGAAAGAGATCGAGCTTGCGCTCAATGCCCATGAACTCATCAAGATCAAGGTAGCGGGCGACGACCGCGCCCTGCGCATCAGCATGCTGGAACAGATTTGCGAAAAATCCGCTGCTGTTGCAGTGCATCACATCGGCAAACAGCTGGTGATCTATCGTCCTTCGGAAAAAGCCAGGATCGTGCTGCCGAAATAAATCCCTGCCGCGCGGCTTTCAGCGCAGCACCGCCGCCAGCTCAGCGCGCCTTCAGTACCAGCGCGATACCCAGCAGGCTTTCAATCAGATAGGCAATGCTAGCCACGCCGTGCCAGGTGCGGAAACGGTCGGCAAATATGCTCTGCATCACATCGGCCGGCAAGGCCTGCGCCTTAAGGCTGGCCAACAGCGATTGAATGCCGAAATGGCCGGCCACGACCAACAGCAACATCAACAGTACAATCCAGAAAAATCCCTGCTTCAACGCACCGGTGCCGAACCTCAGCAGGCGGTGGATGAGCAGGTAAAACGCTGCGACCATGCCGACATACGCCACCAGCGTGAACATCTTTCCCGCCAGCATGCCGGCCAGCTGACGGTCATCCAGCACCTGAAACAGGGTGGGCGCGACCAGGTAGCCGACCGCCCACAAGGCGCCGACCCAGGCGGTAATGACGATAAGCGCCAGCTTGTCCGAGAGTTGACGCATCAGATGTATTGCACGTCCAGAATTTCGTAGGAACGCAGGCCGCTCGGTGCCATCACTTCCGCCACATCGCCGGCAGTCTTGCCGATCAATGCGCGGTCAATCGGCGAGCTGACTGAAATCTTGCCGGACTTGATATCCGCTTCGTCGTCACCGACGATCTGATAGGTGCTGGTGCCGCCGTTATCGAGATCTTCCACCTCAACTGTTGCGCCGAATACGCAACGTCCGTCGGCATTGAGCGTCAGCGGGTCGATGATCTGCGCGTTCGACAGCTTGGCTTCGATTTCGGCGATACGGCCTTCGATGAAGCTCTGGCGCTCTTTGGCCGACTCGTATTCGGCATTCTCGGACAGATCGCCCTGCGCACGCGCCTCGGCAATCGCCTGAATGATCTGCGGCCGGTCAACACTGCGCAACCGCTGTAATTCCTGCTTGAGGAGCTCGGCACCTCTGATCGTGACTGGAATCTGATTCATTTTCTTCAATAACCCCTACTATCCTGTTACATAAAACAAAAACCACACCTGACGCGCAGGCGTGGTTTGAAATTAACG
>JBEDHT010000019.1:0-10293 GCA_041174025.1 Pseudomonadota bacterium | reverse complement strand
GGCTCACGCCATTCAAATCCGGCATCCTTGAAAATCCTGTCCAGACCCTCCTGCTCGGCCTGCGCCTTGACCAGACCGGAGCCCGGCACCACCATCGCCAGCTTGACGTTGGCGGCGACATGCTTGCCCTTGGCGACGGCTGCCGCTGCACGTAAATCCTCGATGCGGGAGTTGGTACAGGAGCCGATAAACACCTTGTCAATGCTGATCTGACTGATCGGCGTATTGGCTTCAAGGCCCATGTACTGCAGTGCGCGCTCGATACCGCCGCGCTTGACCGGATCGGCCTCACTGGCGGGGTCCGGCACACGTCCATCAATACTGGTCACCATTTCCGGCGAAGTACCCCAGGTGACCTGCGGCTTGATGTCGTCGGCACAGAGCTCGACGACGGCATCAAAGCTGGCGCCATCGTCGCTGTGCAACGTGCGCCAGTAAGCCACGGCGGCATCCCACTGCTCAGGCTTGGGCGCGTAGGGGCGGCCCTTGATGTAATTGATGGTGGTGTCGTCGACCGCCACCATGCCGGCGCGCGCGCCAGCCTCGATGGCCATGTTGCAGAGCGTCATGCGGCCTTCCATGCTGAGGCTGCGGATGGCAGAACCGGCAAACTCGATCGCATAACCGGTTCCGCCGGCAGTACCGATGCGACCAACCACCGCCAGTGCAATGTCCTTGGCTGTGACACCGCGACCGAGATTGCCTTCGACCAGCACCTGCATGGCCCTGGAACGCTTCTGCACCAGACACTGGGTCGCCAGCACGTGCTCGACTTCCGATGTGCCGATACCATGCGCCAGCGCACCGAAAGCGCCGTGCGTACTCGTATGCGAATCACCGCAGACCACGGTCATGCCGGGCAGGGTTGCGCCCTGCTCAGGGCCGATCACATGGACGATACCCTGACGCGCGTCATTCATCTTGAACTCGGTCACGCCGAATTCGGCACAGTTGT
Organism: Pseudomonadota bacterium; assembly: GCA_041174025.1. GTDB lineage: Bacteria > Pseudomonadota > Gammaproteobacteria > Burkholderiales > Methylophilaceae > UBA6140. Next base: position 9,338 of record JBEDHT010000019.1, on the reverse strand, counting down.
TGTCCAGCGTCTCGACCTGCAATCGCGAGATCGGGTCGGCAATGCCCTGACTGCGGTCCGTCGTCGGCACATTGTGGTCCGGCACCGCGAGGACCGAGCCCACGCGCCAGACCTTGCGCGCGCTCAGCTTGAGGCCTTCAAACGCCTGCGGGCTGGTCACCTCATGTACCAGGTGGCGGTCGATATAAAGCAGCGCGGTGCCGTTTTCCTCATGCACCACATGCGAATCGAACAATTTTTGGTAAAGCGTCTTTGCCATGTCACACCTTGTAAGCCCGCAGTAGAGTTTCTGCGGCGTTATTTCTAGTCCCTGAAATTACCGAACTGCAACGGAAAATCCGTCACGTTCTTTTTCACGTATGCAATCGCCTCTTGCAGCAGGTCTCGCTTGGCGCCATTCACGCGAACCGTGTCGCCCTGAATGCTGGCCTGCACCTTGAGGCCGGAATCCTTGATCAGCTTGACGATTTTCTTCGCCAGTTCGCTATCGATGCCGGCGCGGATTTTCAGTTCCTGCTTGACCTTGTTGCCAGAAATCTTCTGAATGTCCTGATGATCAAGACGCTTGCTGCTGTCCGGTTCTTTCTTTTCCATACCCGGCAGCAGAATGTCCTTGATCTGGTCGAGCTGAAAATCGGAATCGCCGTAGAGCGTGATCAGTTTGTCCTTTTCGTTCAATTCCAGCTTAGCGCTGGTTCCCTTGAAATCATAACGGTTACCGATTTGCCGGCTGGCAACATCGACCGCGTTTTTCAACGCAACCATATCGACTTCAGAACTGATATCAAAAGACGGCATCTTCGACCTCTCCAAAATTAGCTGCAAAGTGCGCGGCGAGCACCGGATTTCGCACTTTCCGCATGCACCGGACACCCGGTGCAGTGCTCTACAGTCAAACGTTTATTCGAAATGGCAGACGTAATCCAGCATCTCGATGGTCTCGATATCGAAGCTGGAATTGCCGGGCACGGTGAACTTGTCGCCGGCCTGGTAGGTTTTCCACTCGCTTTCGCCTTGCAACCTGACCTTGCAAACACCGAGATTGATTTCCATCAGCTCCGGGGCAGCTGTATTGAAGGTCAACGTGCTGGGGAAAATGACGCCTATCGTGCTGCGTGTGCCGTTTGGCAGCAACACGGTATGACTCACACACTTGCCGTCGAAATAAACGTTGGCTTTCTTTTTGACACTAACATTATCGAATTGCGCCATGCTGGTTATCCAAGAGTTTTCAAAGCTCAGGATTATCGCAGAAATCAGCCCCGGGCTCCACTATCGGCTCCACAGCCGGTTCTCATTGCATCAGGCATATCCGCACGCAGGTACGCGGCGGCAAACCTCAAGGCGCGGGATTCATGTAGCGCAGGTGCAGCTGCTCGATTTTTTGCAGCAGCTCGGTCGAAAGCGGCTTCTTCCAGGCGTTGAAGTTCTCCTGCAGCTGCCGCATGCTGGTGGCGCCGATGATGGTGCTGGCAACAAACCAGCGGTGGTAGACAAATGAGAGCGCGAGTTCGGCAGGACTGAAGCCGTATTCGCGCGCCAATGCCGCATAGGCGGCAGAAGCCGGTGCGACGTTAGGTTTTTCGTAACGCTGGGCAAAGCCCCTGAACAAGGTAGCGCGGCCGCTGCCGCCTTCAAGATATTTACCGGTCAGATGTCCGAAAGCGAGCGGCGAGTAAGCCAGCAAACTGAGCTGCTCGCGATAGCTGATCTCGGCCAGGCCGAATTCATAACCACGATTGATCAGGTTGTAGCAATTCTGGATGCTGACAATACGCGGCAGATTATATTCGCCGGCAATGCGCAGAAACTCCATCACCCCCCAGGCATGTTCGTTGGAAACCCCGATGTAACGGATCTTGCCGGCTTGCACCAGTTCCGCCAGCGCCTCCAGTTGCTCGCGTATGCTGACCCATTGACGCTTGATGCCATCGTCATACTCGGCCATGGGGTCGAACTGATACTGGCCGAACATCGGCACATTGCGCTCCGGCCAGTGCAGCTGGTAAAGATCGATATAATCCGTCTGCAATCGGCGCAGCGAGCCTTCGACCGCTTCCTGCAGGTTCTTGCGGTCGATTGCCGGCGGGCCACCGCGTATCCATTCCAGCTTGCGGCGCGGACCGGCAATCTTGGTCGCCAGCACGACTTTTTCGCGCGCTTGCCGCTTGAGCCAGTTGCCGACGATGGTTTCGGTACGGGTATAGGTTTCGGCCCTGGGCGGCACCGGATACATCTCGGCGGTATCGATGAAATTGATGCCATTGGCGCAGGCGAAATCGAGCTGCTGATGCGCCTCGGCTTCAGTGTTCTGCTCGCCGAAGGTCATGGTGCCGAGGCAGATGGCAGAAACATTCAGGTCGCTGTGACCGAGCTGACGATATTCCATAGGACTCCTGAATTGGCGCGTAATAAAACTACTGTCGTTTCGGCAATCTGACTTCAACCGCCAGACCGCCCAGTACCGATGAGCGTTGCAACATCAGCTCACCGCCGTAACTCTCGACGATGTCGCGCACGATGGCAAGCCCAAGGCCGCTGCCGGGTTTGCTTTCATCAGCACGGAAACCGCGCCGGGTGATCTGATCAAACTCCCCGGGGCTGCATCCGGGCCCATCGTCCTCGATGCGGAAAACCACACCGTCCCGGTTGGTGACATTCAGCAGGATGTGTTTGCGGCTCCACTTGAATGCGTTATCCAGCAGATTGCCGAGCAACTCCAGCAAGTCCTCCTGATCACCGCTGAACTGTGCGTCGTCATCAACATGCCAGACCAAATCACGCGCCTGCCCGGCATGCATCAATTGCAGGGTCTGAACCAGCAAGGCGATTTCCTCGCGCAAATTGACGCGCTGTCCCGGCAAAGCGTCGCCGATCAGCCGGGCGCGCTTGAGTTCGCGCTCGACGATGCGCCGCATGGCTTCCGTTGATTCTTCCAGCGGCTGGCGCACCTGCGGCAAAGCCTTGACCTCCGGCCGCTCCGAAAGCTGCTGCAACACGGCCAGCCGCGTTTTCAGGGCATGCGCCAGATTGCCGAGCGCCTCGCGCGAACGGCGCGCCTTGTTGCTCATCGTGATCAAAAGGCGGTTCAGCTCTGCAATGACAGGCGCAATCTCGGCCGGCCCGGTCATTTCCACGCGGTCGGTTTCGCCGCGTTCGAGCCTGGCCATGTTGGCACGCAAGCTTTGCAGCGGCTTCAGTTCGCTACGCACTATCCAGTTCTGCACCAGCAACAGGATCAGCAGAATGACAACAGATACCGCGCCGTACAGCCACTGGAACTGGCGCAAACCGGCGTTGAACACTTTCAGGTCCTCTGCCACCATAATCCCGATCAGTCTGTCCTGTTTGAGATAGCCGCTGGTCACCGTGAGCAGATTCTGCTTCTCCGGACCTACCATGTTCAGGCGTATCTCCACCCCTGCGTTCACTTCCGGCACAAGCAGGTCTTTGTCCCACAGTGATCGTGAAACATACTTTTCGCCGCCGCTGCTGATGACGAAATAATGCCCGGAAAACGGGCGCTGATATACCGTACTGATACGGCGCGTATCGATCTGCAGCCGTCCGCTTTCATCGAAACGCAGTCCTGCGAGCAGGCTTTCGCTATCCTGCACCAGACGGTTGGCGACCTGATTCTCGGTGAGATGACGAATGGCGTAACTGGCGATCAGCCACTGTGCAAACAGCAAAAGCACCAGACTGAGCGCCAGCCCCCAGGACAAACTGCTGCTGAGCGATTTCGGCGAAGATTGACGTTCGGGCGATTTCACGACTGGCGGTTACCAAAAATATACCCTTGGCCGCGCCGGGTCTGAATCATTTCACTGCCGATTTTCTGCCGAAGACGATTGACATAGACCTCCATCACGTTGCTGTCCTTGTCGCTGTCATAATCGTAGACATGCTCGGCCAGGCGGCTCTTGGACAACACCTGCCCCGGATTCAGCATGAAATAGCGCAACAAACGGTATTCCGTGCCGGTCAGCACGTGACGTTCACCCTTGCCGTCGATCAGGCACTGGGTCTCTTCATCCAGCGTCAACCCTTCGACCGTGAGCGGCCCGACCGGCGCTCCCTGGCTGCGCTTGAGCACGGCACCGATGCGGGCCAGCAACTCTTCAGTCTGAAACGGTTTGCCGATGTAGTCGTCAGCACCGGCCTTGAAGCCTTCGACCTTTTCCTGCCAACTGCCGCGTGCTGTCAGAATGATCACCGGCACCTTGTTGCCGCGGCTGCGCCAGTTGGCCAGCACGGTCAACCCGGGCCGTTTTGGCAGTCCAAGGTCGAGCAGAATGAGGTCGTAGGGCTCGATGTCTCCCAGACCTTCGGCATCCATACCGTCCACCGAAATATCAACCGCATAACCCGCAGCCTGTAGGCTGCTCCTGATCTGCGGCCCCAGTTGCGGATCATCTTCTACCAGCAGAATGCGCATGCGCCTGCCTCAGTCATCGATTTCGAGTTTGATCAACTCGCCGGTTCTGGCATTGAGCTTGAGCTCCCAGACCACGCCTTTGGCATCGAGAATCTCGACTTCGTAGACGTAACGGCCCTGGCGCTTTTCCAGCTCGGTTTCAAGAATGTCCCCCGGCTTGATCGCGCGCGCCAGTTCGGCAATTTTCTCGAAGGACAGTATCGCGCCGGACGCCTGCAATTTGCGCACCTGCACAAGGTCGACATCGTCGGCCAGTGCCGGAGCAGTGCCACCGCTGAAAACACTGAGGGCCAGTAGCGCCATCACTGTGGATTTAATTGTCATTTCCGCACACCTGATGAAATCATGTCTATTGAAAACCATTGACTATAGGGATGCAAACTGAATTCAAACTTAACCCGAAATTTCACCATACCGGCTCTGAAGGGGGCTAGAAATCCCGCTAATGCAGGCTTGCCGAGCGTCGGTGCGAAAACCGGTTTGTACCGGCAGCCTTCACGGGCACTGACGGTAATTTTGCGGCATCTTCTCACCCTCGCTTCGCGCCAAGAGACTCGGCTATTGGCTTGGCGCGAGGTGCGCGAATCTGCGCGCAAACTTCCTCGTCATCGTCCCGTGATCCGGTGAAATATCCGGGTTAACCGCCTTCTGCTCCCCGTTTTCTGCCTGCTTGTCGAAAAGAATTTATGCGGCTTGTTAAAAAACCGTGATATCGCTATGATATGCCTACAGTTTCAAGCAGGGAGAGGTCCGTGGATATTCATACTGGCGAAATTTACGGCAAGCAGACATCCAGCCGGTTCGTAATGTACAACGTCCTCAAGGTCAGCAAGGGCAGCATCACACTACAAAACATCGACAACCCGCTCAGCCTGTTCGAAACCACCGCCGAAAAGCTCCAGTCTTCCGGCTACATACGCGTCAGCCAGACGCCCTACATCGATATCACCGCAGAAAAATCCAGACGGCGCGGCGCCACCAGAAAGCCAAACCGCTGCCCGCACACGGTCGACTTCATTGAAGACCGTGCAGACAGCCAGCGGCCGCACCCGATCATCGCCGACCTGTTCAGTGAAGCAGCAAATTAACTGCTAGTAATTAACTGCTAGTAATTAACTGCTAGCAAGCCGAGTTTCAGAAAACCAGCGCCTGCAACCCAGTGCCACCAAGCCGGCACTATTCTGACGGCGGCGCAGCCCAGAGGTCGTGACCGTCGGCAGCGGTAATCTGCACTTCCACCAGGTCTCCTGGTTGCAGACCTTCAGCATCGGCAAGATACACCACGCCATCGATTTCCGGCGCATCAGCGCTGGTACGGCCAATCGCTTCATCGCCGTTCACCTCATCGACCAGCACAGTCTGCAGGCTACCGATCTTGCGGCGCAGTTTTTCGGCGCTGATGGCTTCCTGCACGGCCATGAATCTGGCCAGCCGCTCCTGCTTGATCTCTTCCGGCACCTGATCCGGCAAGGCATTGGCCGCCGCGCCGTCAACCGCGGAATAGGCGAAACAGCCGACGCGGTCCAGTTCCGCTTCCTGCAGGAAATCGAGCAGCATGGCGAAATCCTCTTCGGTTTCACCCGGAAAACCGGTGATGAAGGTACTGCGTATGGTGATATCAGGGCAGATCTCGCGCCAGGCCTTGATACGGGCCAGGTTGTTCTCGCTGCTGGCAGGCCGTTTCATGGATTTGAGAATGCGCGGGCTGGCATGCTGAAACGGCACGTCGAGATACGGCAAGATGGTGCCCTCGGCCATCAGCGGTATCACTTCATCGACATGCGGATAGGGGTAAACGTAGTGCAATCTGACCCAGACGCCCAGTTCGCCCAGCGCTTTGGTCAACTCGGTCATTCTGGTCTTCAGCGGCCTGCCGTTCCAGAAACCGCTGCGATATTTGATATCGACACCATAGGCGCTGGTGTCCTGCGAAATCACCAACAGCTCACTGACGCCGGCATTGACCAGATTTTCGGCTTCGTTCATCACCTCGCCGACCGGCCGGCTGACGAGATCGCCGCGCATGGAAGGTATGATGCAGAAACTGCAGCGGTGATTACACCCTTCGGATATTTTCAGATAGGCATAATGCCGGGGCGTGAGGCGCACGCCCTGCGGCGGCACCAGATCGGTATAGGGGTCATGCGGCTTGGGCAGGTTATCGTGTACGGCGCTCATCACCTCCTCCAGCGCATGCGGGCCGGTCACCGCCAGTACGCTCGGATGCGCATTCTGTACCACGCCCGCCTTGGCACCGAGACAACCGGTGACAATCACTTTGCCGTTTCTGTTCAGCGCCTCGCCGATGGCGTCCAGCGATTCTTCAACCGCGCTGTCGATAAACCCGCAAGTATTGACCACGACCAGATCGGAGCCTTCGTAGCTGCCGGAAATCTCATAGCCTTCTGCCCGCAACTGGGTCAGAATGCGCTCGGCATCGGATGAGGCTTTGGGGCAGCCGAGTGAAACAAACCCCACTTTTGGTGTCGATGAACTCATGATGGTGATCCGACCGAATGAATGAATTTCTAAAAATAACTGTCCTGCACGGCAAGGTTAGCGTTGTAACATAGGCCAACCCGATTCACGCAAAGAACGCCTGATGTATATCGTTGCAATCGCCTGGCTCTACGTCACCCTGCTGATGGCGCTGACCGAGCCCAGTATCACAGCCGGTGTGCTGACCTTTCTTTTCTACGGCCTGCTGCCCTGCGCACTGTTCGTCTGGATCGTCGGCACACCCCAGCGCCGCCGCAACCGGCTTAAGGAGAAAGCGGCAAAGCAGTCTGCCACGAGCTCACTCGAGCACGAGCTTGATCAACCAGATGGAACTGATACCAAGCGCGATTAACACCACCTGCTGCACGGTGGCTTTCAGCTCCGTGCGTTTGTGCAGGCTCGGAATCAGGTCGGCCACCGCAACATAAATCATGCTGGCCGCCGCCAGGCCGAGGATGGTCGGAATCCAGTTGGAGACGACCTGCAAGGCAAAATAGGCGGCCAGCCCGCCCAACACTGCGGCAAAACTCGACAGCAGATTGAACAGCAAAGCCTGCTTCTTGCTGTAGCCGGAGTGCAGCAGTATCAGAAAATCACCGACTTCCTGCGGAATCTCATGGGCGATGATTGCCAGCGCAGTCACCGCGCCGAGTTTGATATCGATCATGAACGCAGCGGCGATGAGGATGCCGTCAACAAAATTGTGAAAGGTATCGCCGACCATGATCATCATGCCGCTACGGCCCTGATCGTGGTGGTGGCCATGACTGTGCCCATGGTGACTCTGTTGCGCTTCATGGTCATGCGGCGCATGGACTTCGCACTCGTCACCGTGGCAATGGCGCCATAGCAGCAACTTTTCCAGCACGAAGAACAGCAGAATGCCGAGCAGCACCGTCGCCGCCATCATTTCGATACTGGAAGTCTCGCTGAAGGCATGCGGCAGAATCTCCAGAAAAACCGCGCCCAGCATGGCACCGATGGCGTAGCTGACCAGCATCGGAATCCAGGCAATACGGGCATTGAGCGCAAAAACCGCAGCACTGATGACGCTCAATCCGGCACCAAGCAGGCAAGCGCCCACGATCCAGACCAGCACGGGAAATTCGGAAATCGTCATGAAAGCAATCGCAGAAAAATCGGCATTATAAACGAGGCGGCGTCAAGTCGCGCCCTGTTGTGCCGGCAGGCCGCCATATCTGCACTCAGGTGAGCCATATCATGCTGGCCATGCGCCCGGTGGCGCCATCGCGGCGAAAGGAAAAAAAGCGTGCCTGATCGCTGAAGGTACAAAAATCCCGGTCTGTTCCGCCACCGTAAACAGCAGTCACGCCGAGCCGGTTCAACCTTTGCCGCGCAAGCAGATAAAGGTTACCCAGCCACTTGCCCTGACTCGACGGTGTGAACGCACTGATCGCATCGCTGTGTGCGGCAATGACTTCCTGCCGCACTTCTTCACCGACTTCAAAAGCCTGCGGGCCGATCGCCGGGCCGAGCCAGGCCATCAGTGTATCCGGAGCTGTGTGCATGGCCTTGACCGTTGCCTCGATCACACCGTCGCACAACCCACGCCAACCGGCGTGCGCTGCCGCCACTACGCTGCCTTGGCGGTCACAGAGCAGTACCGGAAGGCAATCCGCCGTCATGGTGACGCACACCGAGCCGGAGCGTCGCGCAAATGCCGCGTCGGCATCGGGCACACAGCTCGCAAGCGCCGCGTCGACCACGCTGATGCCATGCACCTGATTGAGCCAGACCGGCTCTGTCGGCACGTAACGGTTGAGCTGCTGGCGGTTGCGTGCTACCAGCAAGGGGTCGTCGCCGACATGCGTGCCGAGATTGAGACTGTCGTATGGTGCCGGGCTGAAGCCGCCTGTTCGTGTCGTCTGCAGGGATTTGACGTTGGCTGGCGCAGGCCAGCCGGGGAAAATCAGATCACCGTCACTCAACATCTTCATCTTCCTCAATGTCTTGATAATCCTCGATGTCTTGGTAATCCTCGTCGTCGTAGTCTTCCTCATCATCGTAATCGAATGCCATCGCCTCATCGGGCTCGACGACATTTTCAGCGCGCATGGCTTCGAGCAAGACTTTCATGTCTGCCGGCAACTCAATCTGCCATTGCATCGGCTCACCGCTTTCCGGGTGTATCAGGCCAAGCTTGATCGCATGCAGTGCCTGGCGCTTGAAATCTCCGAGGGCATCGATCAGATGCTGTGACATGGCGCGATGCGGCACAATCCCGCGCAGACCATACACCGGGTCGCCGACAATCGGCGCCTTCAGGTACTGCATGTGCACACGAATCTGGTGTGTACGGCCGGTTTCCAGCATGCAGCGCAGATAGGTGTGAACAGCAAAGCGCTCCAGCACTTCATAATGGGTCACCGATGGCTTGCCC
>JBEDHT010000018.1:0-5612 GCA_041174025.1 Pseudomonadota bacterium | reverse complement strand
TGGGTGGCGATCTGCTGGTCTCGGGTGCCAAGCCATTGGCGGATGCATACCGGCAGGAAGCCGAGCGCCGCCGGCTGGCGGCAACCGCGACAGTCGAGTTTCCCAGTATGGTGATTCGAGGCGAGCGCAGCCAGCTGGCCGAGATCAAGGCGGTCGGTGCAGGTTTTCCGCTGCGCGGCGAACTGGTGATTTCCGGTCAGGTTGCGCTGGCCGGGGTAACGCCGGATGCACGGCCCGCCACAGACATTCCCGCGCCAGGCACGGTTTGGGTTGAAGCCAGACTTGCCACCCTGCTCGATCTGCAGGTGGGCGACCAGGTCGGCGTCGGCGAACGGGAAATGCCGGTCAGCGCGATTCTGGAGCGCGAGAATTCCCGTGGCGGCGACATGTTCAGCTTTGCGCCACGGTTGATGATGAACCTCGACGATGTGGCTTCTACCGGCCTGATTCAATACGGTAGCCGCGTGAAGTATCAGTTTCTGGTGGCGGGCGATGCTGCCGAAGTCGACCGCTATGCGGCTTGGGCAAAGAGCATTGCTGCCAAGGGCGAGCGCGTGCAGGACGTCAGCGATGCGCGGCCGGAAATCCGCAGCGCGCTGGAGAAAGCGCGGCAGTTCCTCGGGCTTTCCACCATGGTTGCGGTGATTCTGGCGATTGTCGCCATGTTTCTCGCCAGCTTGCCGCACGTGCAACGCAGCCTTGATACCTATGCCTTGATGCGTTGCTTCGGCGCTTCGAAGGCGCTGATCATGAAAATACTGTTGTGGCAGACTTTTATGCTGGGCCTGATCGGCAGCCTGCTCGGGTGTCTGCTCGGCTATCTGGCACAGAACGGGTTGGCCGCGCTGGCGGGCAGCCTGTTTCTGGAACAGCTGCCGGCGCCTGGCTGGTTGCCGCTGCTGAGCGGGCTTTCACTGGGCTTGTTGACCATGCTCGCCGTCATCTGGCCGCATCTCGCCAGCTTGCGCGATGTGCCGGCGATGCGGATTCTGCGCAGGGATATGGGCAACGCCAGCCGGGTCTGGAGCGGCTATCTGCCGCTGGCGCTGCTGATCGCAGCGATGATGTTCTGGCACGCCGGTAGTGTTCGCATGGGTGCCGCCACCTTGCTGGCATTTGCCGGATTACTGCTGCTGACCGGCCTGCTGGCGATGTTCGGCAATCAGCTGCTGCAACGGCTGCCGGTCAGCAAGGCCAGCGCCTGGAAGCTCGGCATGGCCGGTCTCAAGCGGCGCCCTCTGGTCGCGGTTGCCCAGGTGGCCGGTTTCAGTCTGGGGCTGATGGCGCTTATCCTGCTGGCGCTGGTGCGTGGCGATCTGCTGCAGAACTGGCAGGCATCGCTGCCGGCGGATGCGCCCAACCGCTTCATCATCAATATCCAGCCGCATCAGATCGAAGGCGTGAAAACGTTCTTTGCGGAAGCCGGTATTGCGGATGCCGAGGTGTTTCCGATGGTGCGCGGGCGACTGGTGGCCGTCAACGGCGAGCCGCTAGATACCACCAAGTACGAGGACGAACGTGCGCGCCGTCTGGCCGAGCGCGAGTTCAATCTCTCCTGGGCGGCCAACATGCAGGCCGACAACCAGATGCTGGAAGGGCGCTGGTGGACGGCGGCCGAGCACGGTCAGCCCTTGTTGTCGCTGGAGCAGGATCTGTCGGAGACGCTGGGCCTGAAACTGGGCGACCGTTTGCGTTATGACATCGCCGGCAGCACGCTGGAGGTGACGGTCAGCAGCATCCGCAAAGTGGAGTGGGACACCGTGCGGGCAAACTTTTTTGCCGTGATGCCGCCGGGCCTGCTGGAAGACTATCCGGCCAGCTACATCAGCAGCTTCCATTTGCCGCTGGGCCGCGATCAGGCGCTGAACAAGCTGGTGCAGGACTTCAGCAATCTGACCGTGATCGATGTCGCCGCGCTGATGGAGCAGGTGCGCGGCATCATGAACAGAATGACCTATGCCGTCCAGTATGTGTTTCTTTTCAGCCTGCTGGCCGGCCTTGCCGTGCTCTATGCGGCGCTGGTGGCGAGCCGTGAAGAACGGTTGCGCGAAGCCATGCTGCTGCGCGTGCTGGGGGCATCCAATCGCCAGATCGTGCTGGCGGGCCTTGCCGAGTTTCTCTGCATCGGCATGATTGCCGCGCTGGTGGCTACGCTGGGGGCGAGCGCGCTGGCCTGGTATGTCAGCGTGCACCTGCTCAATATCGCATACCAGTTCAATCTGCCGCTGGCCTTGCTGGCTTTTGTCGCAGCCAGCGTGCTGGTGCCGTTTGCTGCCTGGCTCGGCATGCGCGGGTTTTTACGCCTGTCGCCGCGCCAATTGTTGCAGAGCGTGTAACAAATCTGGTTGTATGCAACCATAGCAACCATTAAATTGGTTGTATACAACCACCCGCAGCGGTTAAACTGTAGGCCAGTTCAATTCTCAATTCTCCATCATGCTGATTCTTTTTGGTTTTTTACTTTGTTTGTCGATTGGCACAAAACTTGATACTTCTCCCGGGATTAACAATTAACCAAAAATCCGGGAGATTACATGCAGCACTCGCATTCATTTCAACGCAAGCTGGTTTCCGCAATGGTAGCCGGTCTGTTCGCAGCACCTGCCGTTTACGCTGAAGAAGCAGTCAAGACCGACAAGATCGAAGTCATCAGCACCACACCGCTACCGGGTATCGGTCTGCCGATCGAGCAGGTGCCCGCCAATGTGCAGGTGGTCAAGGGCGAAGAATTGAAACAGCAGCAAAGTCTGACCATCGCGGACTACATGAGCAACAATCTGCTTGGTGTCAGCGTCAACGAGACACAGAACAACCCTTATCAACCGGACATCCTGTTCCGTGGTTTCAGCGCTTCTCCTTTGCTCGGTACGCCGCAGGGCCTCTCGGTATTTCAGGATGGCGTGCGCATCAATGAACCGTTCGGCGATGCAGTCAACTGGGATCTGATTCCCAGCAATGCGATTGCCGGTATCAATCTGATTCCGGGCTCCAATCCCGTATTCGGTCTCAATACGCTGGGCGGCGCACTCTCGATCGTCACCAAGAACGGCCGCACGCATCAGGGCGGCGCCGTTGAGACAACGACCGGCTCATGGGGACGCAAGACCGGCGGTGCCGAACTTGGCGGCGTCAGCGCAGATGGCTCGGTCGATTATTTCATTGCCGGCAGCTATTTTGACGAGGACGGCTGGCGTGATTATTCCCCATCGCGAGTCAAGCAGCTGTTCGGCAAGCTGGGCTGGCAGAACGAGAGTTCCAGACTGGAACTGAGCTACACCGGCGCCGATAACGACCTGATCGGTAACGGGCTGGTGCAGAAGGAGCTGATTGATGAATTCGGCCGTGACAGCATCAATACGCGCCCGGACCAGACCGAAAACACGCTGTCCTTTCTTAATCTGAACGGTAGCCACTGGGTCAACGACGAAACCCAGTTGACCGCCAACCTCTATTACCGTCAATCGGATCGCAAGACGCTGAATGGCGACGGCAATGATGATTTCGATCTGGATGATCTGGGTGACGAACTTTCGTTGGGAGGCCCTGCAACTCTATCCCAAGCGTATGACGAATGTGTGGCTGGCGCCGACGACGATATTGCTGAGCTGGCCTGTAACGGCGCGCTCAACCGCAGCAAGACCAAACAGCGTGGCTATGGCTTCAATGCGCAACTGGCGTTCAACCAGCCGCTGATGGGCAAGGCAAACCAGTTCATTATCGGTGGCGGCTATGATTATTCCAGAATCAAGTTCAATCAGTCATCAGAGTTTGGCCTGCTGAATGCGAGCCGTGGCGTGGATGGTCTGGGTATCGAGAGCGACGAGGCGGAAGTCGAGTTGCACGGTAAGACCCGCAGTTGGGGCGTTTTTGCGACCGATACGCTTTCACTCAACGATCAATGGCATTTGACGCTCTCCGGCCGTTTCAACCACATCAAGGTCGAAAACCGCGATCAACTGATTCCTGATGTCTCTGATCCCGAGTCGCTGAGTGGCAATCATAGCTTCCACCGTTTCAACCCCGCAGTCGGCATGAGCTACACGCCGACCAAGGATCTGACGTTGTATGGCTCCTACAACGAAGGCATGCGTGCGCCGACTTCGATGGAACTGGGCTGTGCCAACCCCGATCAGCCATGCAAACTGCCGAATGCAATGGCCGGTGATCCGCCGCTGGAAAAAGTCGTTTCCAAGACTTATGAGCTGGGCGCGCGCGGCAACCTGACGCCGGATGTCAAATGGTCTGCAGCGGTATACCGTACCGTCAATCACGACGACATCCAGTTTATTGCCACAAACGCCACCAACGGCATGGGTTATTTCGACAACGTCGGCAAGACCCGCCGCATGGGCCTCGATCTCGCGTTGACAGGCGGTCTGGGTAAATTCAGCTGGGCTGCCGGTTACAGCTACATCAAGGCGACTTATGAGAGCGAGCTTGAGTTGGTCAATGAGGTCAATTCAACTTCCGAGGACGAGAAAATCCAGGTCAGCAAGGGTGATCGTCTTGCCAACATCCCGGATCATGCCTTCAAGTTGCGCATGCAGTACGACGTGACTCCCAACTGGAACATAGGCACCAACATCAACATGTTCTCGGACGTATATGTTCGCGGCAACGAGAACAATGACCATCAGGCCGGAGTTGGTGTCAACAAGGATGGCGACGACGCTTACGAGGGCAAGGGCAAGCTGAGCGGTTATACCGTGGTCAATCTCGATACGCGCTACAAGTTTGGCAACTCCGGCTGGCAGGCATTTGCCAAGGTCATCAATGTCTTCGACAAGAAGTACTACACTGGCGGCATGCTCGGTGAAAACTGGCTCGAAGATGGCGTCTGGAGCGGCGAGGATGAGCCTGCCATGCTGGTCATGCCGGGTGCGCCTCGCGCCGGCTGGATCGGCGTCCGTTATGAGTTCGGTGGCAAGTAAGCCATACTGTCGAGATGCAGACACACGCAGAAACGTTTGATAGCAACCCTGAACAGCAGGGTTTCAAGCAAAAACTGCGTGTGCTGGTGATTGAGGATGAGGCCCTTTTCGCCCGTGCCGTGGTCAAGCGCCTGAGCAAGGCCGGTTATAGCTGCGAGCATGCGGAAACGCTGCAGGACGGGCGTGCAATCCTGAAGCAGTTTGCGCCGGACATGGCGCTGCTCGACATGCGTCTGCCGGATGGCAGCGGCATGGACCTGCTGCCTGAACTGGTCGCCCGCGGAGTGGCCGTGATCGTCATGACGGCATTCGGTGAGCTCAGCGATGCCGTCAACGCGATGAAGCAGGGCGCGACCGATTATCTGAAAAAACCCATAGATCTTGAAGAATTGCTGCTCGCCATCGAAAAAGCCGAGACAGCGGCAAAACTCAAGCATCACCTCGATTACTCCCGTCAACGCAACGCGCACGAGTCGCAGAGCGAAGGCGTCGACCTGCTGGGCGACAGCCCTGTCATGCAGCAGGTGCGCGAGCAGATAGCCCGTGTTGCCGAACTCTCGCGACTTGAAACGGCAGTGCCGCCTACCGTGCTGATCAACGGTGAAACCGGTACCGGCAAGGATGTGGCGGCCAGAATGCTGCATCTTTCCTGCATGAGCCGCGACAAGCCTTTCGTGCACG
>JBEDHT010000017.1:0-8274 GCA_041174025.1 Pseudomonadota bacterium | reverse complement strand
TTTCGGCTAACGTTCGCCATGCTCACATTACCCTGCACCGCATTGGCTGCCGAAAAACTGCGCGCATTCTACCAGAACGAATTTCAGTCGTCTTGTATTTCCTGGCCGGGAAAGAGTACGTCGGTAAAGCCGAAATTGGCGAGATCTCGGATACGCATGGGGTAAAGTATGCCATCGAGATGGTCGCATTCGTGTTGCACGACACGGGCATGAAAACCGCTGACCAGACGGTCAATGGCGTTTCCGTACTGGTCGAAGCCTGTGTAGTGCAGACGCCGGTATCTGGGCACGATGCCGCGCATACCCGGTACTGAAAGACATCCTTCCCAGCCATCTTCGACTTCATCGCCGACAGGATGCAGCACAGGGTTGATGAGTACGGTGTAAGGTACATGCCCGGCATCGGGGTAGCGCGGATTGGCCCCTACGCCGAAAATCACAACTCGCAGGCTTACGCCTATCTGCGGCGCCGCAATACCCGCGCCATTCATATGCGCCATGGTATCTTCCATGTCCTTGATCAGCGCATGCAGTTCAGGGGTATCAAAGGCTTCTACCAGCGCTGCCTGTTGCAGCAGCAGCGGATCGCCCATGCGCAATACCGTTCTAATTGCCATGCAGCATCACCGCTTTTTCGAGGATTCGTCTGACACGCACCATGGTGCCGGTCAGAACGGTGCCGATGTCGTCATAATTGATACCGTGCAGGCTGCTGCCCCGCCCTGCTGCATGATTGGCAACCGGGCAAATGGCCGCATATTCGATATCCAGCTCCCTGGCCAGCGCAGCTTCGGGCATGCCGGTCATGCCGACCATCGTAGCGCCATCCCGCTCCATCCGGTTGATTTCGGCGGCGGTCTCCAGACGGGGGCCTTGTGCTGTTGCATAGACGCCGCCTTCAAACAATGCCTCCCCCGCCTCAGATGCAGCTTTTCTGATCAAGTTGCGCATCTCGCTGCTGTAGGGTTCAGTGAAATCAATATGCCGGACAGGCAGCTCCCGCCCATCATGAAAAGTGGTTTTGCGGCCATGAGTGTAATCAATGATCTGGTCCGGCAAAGCAATCCGGCCAGGACCAAGTTCTGGGTGGATGCCGCCCACGGTAGCGACTGCAAACACGTGCGTCACGCCTTCTGCATGCAGCGCCCAGAGATTGGCGCGATAATTTACAGCATGCGGGGGAATGGTATGTCCGCCGCCATGACGCGCAAGAAATATGATTTCGCGGCCACCTACCTCGCCGAAGACGAGGGGTGCCGATGGTTCACCGTAAGGTGTCCGGACGATCTGGCGTTTGGTCACTGTAAGATCGGCCAGTTGGGTCAAGCCTGTGCCACCGATGATGCCGAGCATGTGCCATCCTTGTTCTGATTGATGCATGAATTGTAGCGCAAACAAGCGCATGACGCCCCTGATGCGATCGGGCCGAAACGCCTGATTTGTGGCATACTGAGCGCCGATATGGGCATGCAGAATTCACAGTCAGTCGCAGAGCAAAGCCTCGCGCTCGCGCACCGGCATTATGAAAATTTTCCGGTTGCATCGGTTTTGATGCCGATGCGCCTGCGCAAGCCGATAGGCATGATCTATGCCTTCGCCAGGCAGGCTGACGACTTTGCCGACGAAGGCGATCTGACGCCGGATGAGAGACTCTTGTTGCTTGAGGGTTATCGTCGCGAACTCGACCGCATTGCAAAAAACTTGCCGCCGGAAACGTCCTTTTTCATCAGTTTGCAAGATACGATAGCAACCCATGGTCTGCCTTTGCAGCCCTTCTACGACTTGCTCGATGCATTCAGCCAGGATGTCAGCAAAAGCCGTTATGCCGATTTCGGCGAGGTCATGGATTATTGCCGCCGCTCGGCCAACCCGATCGGCCGCCTGCTGCTTCATCTCTACGGTATGGCCACACCTCGCAACATCGGCATGTCGGATGCGATCTGCTCCGCCCTGCAGATCATCAACTTCCTGCAGGACGTGGCCATCGATTACAAGAAAGACCGTATCTATTTCCCGCAGGACGAAATGCGAAAATACAACATCACCGAAAGCCAGATCGCTACAGGCAATGCTGCCGGCACATGGGCGTTGTTCATGGAGTTCGAGATCGAGCGCGCGCGCAGACTGCTGCAATCAGGCGCGCCGCTGGGCCTGGCGCTGCCGGGCCGCATCGGCCTTGAAATGCGCACCATCATCGCCGGCGGCGAACGTATCCTGCACAAACTGCACAAATCTCGCGGCGACATGTTTAACCAGCGCCCGGTGCTGAGGCCGTGGGATTGGGCTTATATGCTCTACAGGGCAGCGAGCAAGCGATGAGCCCGCAGGAATATTGCCAGCAGAAAGCCGCAGCCAGCGGCTCCAGCTTCTATTACAGCTTCATGTTCCTGCCGCAGCCAAAGCGTGAGGCGATTACCGCACTGTATGCCTTCTGCCGCGAAGTGGATGACATTGCCGATGAATGCTCCGAGCTGCACACGGCGCAAATCAAGCTCGACTGGTGGCGCTCCGAGATCGGCAATCTGTATGCCGGTCAGCCGCAGCACCCGGTCAGCAAGGCATTGGCACCTGCTATCGAGGCTTTCGGCCTCAGCAAGGAACATTTTCAGGAAATCATCGACGGCATGCAGATGGATCTTGAGCAGAACCGCTACCGTGATTTCAAACAGCTGCAGCTCTATTGTTATCGCGTCGCCAGCGTGGTGGGCCTGTTGTCTGCGGCGATTTTCGGATACAGCAACCGCAATACGCTGAAATATGCGCACGACCTCGGCATGGCATTCCAGCTGACCAACATCATACGGGACGTTGGCGAGGACGCGCGCCGCAACCGGATATACCTGCCGCTCGAAGAGCTGCAGATGTTCGGCGTCTCCGAACACGACATTTTGCATGGCAACGAAACCGAGCAGGTCAGAAAGCTGCTCGAATTTCAGATCGAGCGTGCCGAGAGCTTCTATGACCGCGCCCTCAACGCGCTACCGCAGGAAGACCGCAAGGCGCAGCGTACCGGCCTCATCATGGCAGCGATTTACCGCACCCTTTTGCGGGAGATTCTGGCGGACCAACCACAGAAGGTGCTGAACAGCAAAACCTCGCTGACGCCATTGCGCAAGCTTTGGCTGGCATGGACCACCTGGATCAGGATATAACCCTGTGCTGCACGTAGCTGTCATCGGTGGCGGTTGTGCGGGACTGGCAGCCGCGGCCAGACTGGCCCAAGCAAACATTCCTGTCACATTGTTCGAAGCTGCCCCGCAGCCGGGCGGCCGCGCCCGCAGCGTTTACTGGAACGGCCAAACGCTGGATAACGGCCAGCATATTCTGCTTGGCGCCTACAGCGAAACCCTGAGCCTGCTGGAGCTCGCCGGCATCACGCAGTCCGATGTGTTGTTGCGCTTGCCTTTGCAGCTGACCATGCAGCCCGGTTTCGAGCTGCGCGCCTGCCACAGACTGCCGGCACCACGGCAGGTGCTTTGCGGGCTCGCGCTGGCCCGCGGCCTTTGCTGGCACGAACGCTGGCGCGCAATCTGTTTCATGAGCCGGATGCGGCTGGCCGGCTTCCGGCTCACCCGCGATCAGACACTGGCCGAGCTGCTTGAAGTTCAGGGTCAGACGGAAAAATTGGTCCGCCTGTTATGGGAGCCGATCTGCCTCGCCGCATTGAATACTCCGGTTGCCATGGCCAGCGCGCAAATATTTCTGAACGTGCTGCGCGACAGCTTTTTGCAGGCAAAAACCGACAGCGACTTGCTTCTGCCCAAACAGGATCTGTCCCGTCTGCTGGCATTGCCCCTGGTCGAATTCATCACAAAAAGACAAGGCCGGGTCGAGACCGGCGTTGGCATCGAGCGTATCGCACGATCTGGTGAAATATTCGAACTTGAGGACAGCAAAGGCCGGATGATTGCCTGCAGTCACATCATTCTGGCCGTTCCACCTTTCCGGCTTGCGCAACTCACCGGAACGCTGCCGGAATTCAAGGCTGCCGCAGGCTGCGTCACCATGAGTTACCAGCCTATCTGCACGGTCTATCTGCAATATGAAGCGGAGCTCAGGCTGGAGCAGCCCATGACCGGCTTGACGCAAGGGATGGGGCAATGGGTGTTCGACCGTGGCCAGCTCGATCGGCAGCACGGCCTGCTGGCGGTAGTCATCAGCGCAGAAGGCCGCCATCAGAATCTGTCGCATGAACAGCTGGCAAACGCCATCGCGACAGAACTTGCACTTGCATTTCCGCCATTGGCGCAAAAGCTCGTCAGCCCGCTCTGGCACAAAGTCATCACCGAAAAGCGCGCAACTTTCGCCTGCACGCCCGGCCTGCATCGCCCGCAGATGCTGAGCGGAATAGACGGCCTTTATCTTGCCGGCGATTATGTCGACGGCGATTATCCAGCCACCATTGAAGGCGCAGCCAGAAGCGGCGCTCATGCAGCCAGGCACCTGATTCAAAGCCTCCAGCAAGGAAAAACCTCATGACAGCTACTCAAAACTACCCAACATCGTCCGACAGCCTGGACCAGCACGTAATTTTCATCACCGGTGCCGGACAAGGACTGGGCCGCCAGGCTGCCATCGCGTTTGCACGGCATGGCGCCACCGTGATTCTGGCTGGCCGCAAACAGAAAAAACTGGAAGCCGTTTATGACGAGATCGTGGCATCAGGTTTACCGGAACCGCTGATCTTTCCACTCGATCTGCAAAAGGCTGACGAAGAGGAATTCAAGGCGATCGCTGAAGGCATCTATCAACAGTTGGGAAGACTGGATGGCATTTTGCACAATGCGGCTGCCTTCGACCGGCTCGGGCCCCTGGAAATCCACACGGCAATGGAATTCGAGCAGATGTTCAAGGTGAACGTCATTGCTCCTTTCGCATTGACCAAAGCCTGCCTGCCGCTCCTTAAAATGGCACCCTCTGCCTCTGTGGTATTCGTTTCCAGCACGGCGGGGCACCAGCCTGCCGCCTACTGGGGGGCGCACGGCATCAGCAAGAAGGCGCTTGAACACTTGATGCAGACCTGGTCACTGGAGCTCGAACAATTTCCGCAAATCCGCCTCAACACTGTTATTCCCGGGCCCATTCAATCGCCGCAACGCAAAAAAAGCCATCCCGGTGAAGTGCACGCCGATTTACCGCAAGCCGACCGGCTGATGGCGTTGTATGTGTATCTGATGAGCCCTGAAAGCCGGAATGTGTACGGAGAGATTTTGCGACCCGGGCCCTGATGCCTGTGATGCAGGCAAACGATCAAATGCTACCGGTCAAATATTGCGAAGGTGATTGAGCGCCTGTTCCAGACGTTCAACCCCATAGACTTCGATATCCTTGATCGGCTGTTTCGGCGCATTGGCTCTGGGCACTATCGCCTTGGTGAAACCGAGCTTGGCCGCCTCCTTCAAACGTTCCTGACCGCGCTGAACGGGACGCACCTCTCCTGCCAGACCAACCTCACCAAAAACAATAACTTTATCGCTTAATGGTTTGTTTTTTAATGAAGAAACAATTGAGCAAAGCACTGCAAGATCCACTGCAGGTTCGCTGATCCTGACACCGCCGACGGCATTCACGAATACATCCTGATCAAAACAGGCAACGCCGGCATGACGATGCAATACGGCCAGCAGCATGGCCAGGCGGTTTTGCTCCAGCCCGACACAGAGCCTTTTCGGATTCGGCGCATGCGCCTCATCCACCAGCGCCTGAATCTCAACCAGCAAGGGACGCGTGCCCTCCTGAGTGACCGTGATGCAAGAACCCGCCACCTGCTCGGCATGGTGCGAGAGAAACAGCGCTGACGGATTGCTCACCTCGCGCAGACCTTTCTCGGTCATGGCAAACACGCCCAGTTCATTGACGGCGCCGAAACGGTTCTTGAAAGCGCGAATCAGACGAAAGCTGGAATTCGTATCGCCCTCAAAATACAGCACGGTGTCGACGATATGTTCCAGCACGCGCGGACCGGCCAGAGAGCCTTCCTTGGTCACATGACCGACCAGAATCACAGTGATGCCGAGTTGTTTGGCGGCGCGGGTGAGTTGCGCCGAGCACTCGCGCACCTGGGCAACAGAACCCGGCGCCGACTGTAGCGCTTCTGAATACAGCGTTTGAATCGAATCGATGACGGCGACTTCGGGCTTGTGGTTTTGCAGCGTGGCAAGTATTTTTTCCAGCTGGATTTCAGCCAGCAGATCGATCGGACCGGCATCCAGCCCCAGCCGCTTCGCCCGCATGGCGATCTGCTGGGCAGACTCCTCGCCGCTCACATAAAGCGCTTTTCTTTGCCTGCCCACATGACACAAGGCCTGCAACAGCAAGGTCGATTTACCGATGCCGGGGTCGCCGCCGATCAGCACCACGCCACCAGGCACCAGCCCGCCGCCAAGCACGCGGTCAAATTCGCTGATACCTGAAGGTTGACGCGGAATTTCTGCTGCTTCCACATCCGCCAGCTTCTGCAATCCGGCCGTTTCCGCCAATGCCGCATAGCGGTTGCTGGCTGGCGCCTCGGCTACGCTTTCGACCAATGTATTCCAGGCGTTGCAGCCGGGGCATTGACCCTGCCATTTGGGCGACTGTCCGCCACACTCGGTGCAGATATAAACCGTTTTTGCCTTAGCCATTTTCCAGCACCCTTACCGGCACACGCGTCGTAACCGCGCATAGCAGCTCATATCCGATGGTTCCGGCCTTTTCGGCCACAGTATCGACCGGCAGATGCGCCCCCCACAGCTCCACCGGGCTGCCTATACCCGCCTCGGGGATATCCGTCAGGTCGACAAACAGCATGTCCATCGAAACGCGGCCGATAGTCTCGGTAAGCTTGTTGCAAACAAGCACAGGCGTGCCATTGGGTGCGTGGCGCGGATACCCGTCGGCATAACCGCAGGCGACGATACCGACGCGGGTATTTCTTGCGGCCGTGAAGCGATTGCCGTAGCCGACGCTCTCGCCCGGCTTGATCTCCTGCACGGCGATAATCGCGCTGGTGAGAGTCATGGCCGGTCGCAGTTTGTAGTCTGCTGCCGGCGTTCCGGCAACTGCGCTGGCCCCATACAGCATGATGCCGGCCCGGATCCAGTCTGCATGGGTTTCCGGGTGACGGAAAATTGCCGCCGAGTTGGCCAGCGATACCGGGTAATGCAAGCCTTCTGTGGCCCGCCGGAATTGCGCCAGCGGCTCGTTGACACCGGGCGGCTCATCCGCTGTGGCAAAATGCGTCATCAGGGTGATGTGTGATACGTTGGCACAAGCTGCCAGCCGGCCGACCGCCTGTGCGTAAAGTTCCGGTTTGAAGCCGAGCCGGTTCATGCCATTGTTCATCTTGACGAACACATCCAATGGCCTCGACAGCGCAGCGCGTTCCAGCATGTCGATCTGCGCGCTGTGATGCACGACAATGCTGATATCTGAATGCGCAGCCTGCGGCAGTTCAGCGGCCTCGAACACCCCTTCCAGCATCAGTATGGTCTGGCGGAACCCGGATTCGCGCAACTGCAGGGCTTCTTCCACGCCCAGCACGGCAAACCCCTCGGCACTGGACAAACCACGCGCAGCGTTCAGCAAGCCGTGACCGTAGCCGTTGGCCTTGACCACGGCCATCACTTTGGATTGCGTTGCCTGTGACCTAACAATGCTGAGGTTATGGCGGAAAGCGCCGGAGTCTATCGTAGCGAGAATCGGACGCATGGAGCTAATAGGCGCCCGACGAGATGAAGTTCTCGAAACGTGTGTGTTCGCCGAGGAAGGTCAGCCTGACGCGCCCGATCGGGCCGTTACGCTGCTTGGCAATAATGATTTCCGCCGTGCCCTTGTCGGGAGTATCGGGGTTATAGACTTCATCGCGATAGATGAAAAGAATCAGGTCGGCATCCTGCTCGATGGCGCCGGACTCGCGCAGATCGGACATCACCGGGCGTTTGTCCGGGCGCTGCTCGACACTGCGGTTGAGCTGCGAGAGCGCCACTACCGGAACATTCAATTCCTTTGCCAGCGATTTGAGTGAGCGCGAGATTTCGGAGATTTCGGTCGCCCGGTTCTCGCTCTGACGCCCTGCCGCACCAGCCATCAACTGCAGGTAGTCGACAACAATCAGGCCCAGCTTGCCGGTCTGCCGGTGCAAGCGTCTGGCGCGCGCGCGCACGTCGAACGAATTCAACCCGGCGATCTGATTATCGTGGCTGGCCGGCCTTCCATGGGTAAAACAGCGTTTTCTCTCAATATCGCCGAAAATGTCGCACTCGATACCGGCTTGCCGGTTGCGGTGTTCTCCAT
>JBEDHT010000016.1:0-3327 GCA_041174025.1 Pseudomonadota bacterium | reverse complement strand
ACTTGCTTCGCACGTTTTGTGAAAGCAATCATGGTTTCAGTTTCACCAGAACCCGTAATGACGATGAACAAGTCACCCTCGCGGATACTTGGCGTAACGATTTCACCGACGATATAAACTTCGTAACCGCCGTGCATCAGGCGCATTGCGAAGAATCTTGCCACCAGTCCGGAGCGGCCTGCACCCGTAATGAAAATACGCGATGCGCCATCGAGCATCTTGGTCAGATTTTCATCATAGGTATTATCGGTAGCTTCAAGAACGCTTGAAATCTTTTTTACGATAAGTTGACGATGCGTCATATAAACCTCGAGTTGTAGTGATGAGATTGCCGCGAGTGCGGTAATCGTGTTGCGTGGATGAAAAAATCGAGCCCTCTGAGAGGGCTCGATTCATACCAGCTTAGTGTGCCAGTGCAGTGATTTCTGCAGCAGCAGCAGCAGGGTCAGCAGCGCCGTAGATAGCAGCGCCAGCGACGATGATGCTAGCACCAGCGTCCTTGACTTGCTTGGTAGTAGCAGCCTTGACACCACCAGCCACAGAGATCTTCACGCCGGTGTTCAGGCTGGCGATCAGTGCGAGATCGGTGAAAGGTGTGCCGCCAGCAGCTTGCTGGTCAAGACCGGTGTGAACGCCGATGATGTGCGCGCCCAGCTTGACGGATTCTTGAGTACGAGCAGCCTTGTCGGAAACGTTGATCAGGTCGACTTGAGCTTCTTTGCCGTACTTGTTGGCAGCGTCGATCACACCCTTGATGGTGCCGAGGTCAGCAGTGCCCAGAACGGTACAGATGTCAGCACCGGCCTTGTAGAAAGGCTCAGCTTCGTAGAAACCTGCATCCATGGTCTTCAGGTCGACCAGGATCTTGTTGTTAGGGAACTTGGCACGCAGAGTTTCGAGCAGCTTGATACCGTTGTGCTTGATGCATGGAGTACCAATTTCAAGAATATCAACATGAGGAGCAACCTTCTCAGCCAGTGCTACGGTTGCGTCAAAATCCAGTGAATCCAGAGCCATTTGTGTTAGTGCCACGATACTTCCTCCAATTAGGTTACAAATTATTGCTACTTTTAAGATAAAAGCCGAACTTAATCTTAAAGTGCGAGACGACCTGATGTCAACGTAAACCGACCAATGACATCAGGCCAGACTTCTTCAGCGGCTGACTGCTTAAAGCTTGGCAGCCAGCGCGGTTTCCAGCTTGTTCTGATCGGCAACGAAGCCGCGAATGCCTTCTGCCAGCTTCTCGGTTGCCATTGCATCTTCGTTCAGTGCGAAGCGGAATTCTTCTTCCGTCATTTTTGCCGGAGCGGTCTTGCTTGCGCCGTTATCTGTCAGTACGCGAGCCAGCGTGCCTTCGGTTGCTGCCAGATCCTGCAGGAGATTGGGCGAAACGGTCAGTCGGTCACAGCCGGCCAGGGCGATCAGCTCACCCGTGTTACGGAATGAAGCGCCCATGACGACGGTTTTGTAGCCATGTTCCTTGTAGTATGCGTAGATGTTACGCACGGATACAACACCCGGGTCCGTTTCCTGTGTGTACTCGGTACCGGGGTTCTTGGCCTTGTACCAGTCGAGGATACGGCCAACGAATGGGGAAATCAGGAACACGCCTGCCTCGGCGCAGGCACGGGCCTGACCAAAACCGAACAGCAGTGTAAGGTTGCAGTTGATGCCTTCCTTTTCCAGGATTTCACCGGCCTTGATGCCTTCCCATGTGGAAGCCAGCTTGATCAGTACGCGATCCTTGCCGACACCGGCGTCCTGATAGAGTTTGATCAGCTTGCGGCCCTTGGCAACCATTTTGTCGATATTGAATGAAAGACGCGCATCCACTTCTGTGGAAATACGGCCCGGCACCACCTTGGAAATTTCAACGCCGATCAGCACAGCCAGCTTGTCAGCGGCGTTTTCGATCTGGGCATCCTTGCTGCCGCCCTGTGCCTTCGCATAGGCGATTGCTTCATCGATCAGGTGAGCGTACTGAGGCAACGTGCTTGCCTTGAGCAGCAGGGATGGATTGGTCGTCGCATCAACCGGCTTGACGCTTTTGATTGCCTCAACGTCGCCGGTATCGGCCACGATGGTGGTCATGCTTTTTAATTGTTCGAGTAAATTAGCCATATTGCTCCTCCTTCAGGTGCGCATTTAAATTGAATAGGAATGATTGAATTCGTATTACGAACCATGAGCCCCTCATGCCGAAGCTCATGGAATGAAAATCTCAAGACCTAGGATATTACTACGACAATGTGACAGTTTGAACTCATTTTTTAATATTCAGAGAACTTGCGTCCGTCTCAAGCCTGTTCAGTTGCATCGATTTTCAACAACTTGTCCAGAAACAGCGCCGCCACGGTCATATCGGCACTGGTTCCCGGGTTGATGCCGTTTTCCTTGAGCTCGCTGTCGAATTTTCTCAGGGCCGGCAGATAGTTTTTCGGGTTTTCGCATGCATCGAAATCGCTTGCATGCCGTGCCGCCACTTCGCTGGTCTGCAAAGCCTTTTCCATACCGTATTTTCGTACGATGTGACTGTCCGGATAGCTGGCGAGAAAATGCAGGTAAAGCCCCGTGGTCGCCCAGGCCGGACGCGCCCAGCGCGCCAGAAGCCGATGATAATGATCAAGCGCGGCAAATATTTCCCGATAGCCGTTGGCATACTGCCGCGCCACATAGTCGCGTTCGGCAGCCTCCTGCATGGCGACCAGCAAACTCACATGCGGCGCGTCATGGACGTCGTGACGTTCGCTTTGGCCCAACCCCGCGGGCGCAGCAATCAGAATAGCTTCAAAGGCCAGTGCAGCGTCTTGCGTGGTCAAATTCTGCAACACCTGATGCAGCCTCTGCCCAAAAGGCAGACTGCCATTCAGCAGCGCCGCATGCACCATGGGCGCGCACAGCAGAACGATGCCGAGATTGGTGTTGCAGCCCACCGCCTGATGGCTGGCGCGGATTGCCGACAGAATGCGTTCGCCGACAATGTCATGCGTCCCGGCAATCGGGCCGGCTGCGGCTTCTGCGCTACGGAGAAAATCCTCGACGGTCATGCCGTGACCGTCAGCGAACACATGCACATTTCCGGGCTTCAGGGCTTCCAGCTCTTCCAGACAAGCGGATTTGAAGCATTGCGCTACCGCAGCAGACGTCATTGCATTCATGAGGCCACACTCTCCTTTTTGCCGGGCTGTAGGCCGGCACAAAAATCATCCACCAGCATCTGCGCGACATTCTGCTCGCTGACCGCCTGCAAGCCCTTCCAGGCCGGAATGCTGTTGACTTCGAGCACGTACAGCTCGCCCGCCGCATTCGCAATCACATCAACGC
>JBEDHT010000015.1:0-2698 GCA_041174025.1 Pseudomonadota bacterium | reverse complement strand
TGAATGCAGACAGGCTGGAGCCGGGTGAGCGTTGTGCCTCGACTTCCAACCGCAATTTTGAAGGAAGACAGGGGCAGGGCGGGCGCACCCACCTGGTGAGCCCTGAAATGGCTGCGGCAGCTGCCGTGGCTGGTCATTTCGTCGACGTCAGGCAGATTGCCTGAGTTTCATAACTGATGGAGAGCAAGATGATGAAAAACCTGATGAAAAACCTGATGAATGCCATTTTATTGCTGGCAGCTTTTGCCCTCGCCGGTTGCAACACTGTGGCCGGTGTCGGCAAGGATCTGGAGAAGGCTGGCGAAGCGGTGCAGAAGTCGACCAAGTAAATCAAACCCCATATCACCTCAAGCAAAGATAACGTATGCAGCCTTTTGTGAAATTAGAGGGTTTGGCGGTACCGCTCGACCGTGCCAATGTCGATACCGATGCCATCATTCCCAAGCAGTTCCTGAAGTCGATCAAGCGCTCGGGCTTCGGCCCCAATGCGTTTGACGAATGGCGCTACCTGGACCACGGCGAGCCCGGCATGGACAACACCAAACGCAAGCTCAACCCGGACTTCGTCCTCAATCAGCCGCGTTATCAGGGCGCCAGCATACTGCTCGCGCGTGAGAATTTCGGTTGCGGCTCCAGCCGTGAGCACGCACCGTGGGCTTTGCTTGACTACGGTTTTCGCGCCATTATTGCCCCGAGTTTTGCCGATATCTTTTTCAATAATTGCTTCAAGAATGGCATTCTGCCGATCGTGCTCGATGCTGCAGAGGTCGACCAGTTGTTCAATGAAGTGCAGGCAGAGCCCGGTTATCAATTGCTGGTCGATCTGGAGCAGCAGGTGGTGGTGACTCCGGGCGGCCAGTCCTTCCCGTTTGACGTCGATGCCTTCCGCAAGCATTGTCTGTTGAACGGCCTGGACGATATCGGCCTGACCTTGCAGAAGGTCGATCTGATCAAGGCGTTCGAGGCAAAACACAAGAGCAGCCAGCCATGGCTGTTCAATTGAAACGAATCATCTCAAACTTTTCCGGAATTTAGCATGATGAAAATAGCAGTGTTGCCGGGTGACGGCATCGGCCCCGAGATCGTGGCGCAGGCCGTCAAGGTGCTCAACGCACTCGGTCTTGATTTACAGTTGCAGGAAGCACCGATCGGCGGCGCCGGTTACGAAGCGGCTGGTGATCCGTTGCCCGCCGATACGCTGGCACTGGCAAAGTCTTCGGACGCGGTGCTGCTCGGTGCAGTGGGCGACTGGAAATACGACAGTCTGCCGCGCGACATGCGCCCTGAACGCGGCTTGCTGCGTATCCGCAAGGAACTCAACCTGTTCGCCAATCTCCGCCCGGCATTGCTTTATCCCGAGCTTGCTTCGGCGTCTACCCTGAAGCCGGAAGTCGTTTCCGGCCTTGATCTGATGATTGTGCGCGAACTGACCGGTGACATCTATTTCGGGCAGCCGCGCGGCATTTCCACGCTCGAAAATGGCGAGCGCGAGGGTGTCAACACCATGCGCTACAATGAATCGGAAATTCGCCGGATCGGTCATGTCGCTTTTCAGATCGCCATGAAGCGCAACAAGAAGGTCTGCTCCGTCGACAAGGCCAACGTGCTGGAAACCACCGAACTGTGGCGCCAGGTGATGATTGAGGTGGCAAAGGAATATCCGCAAGTCGAGCTCAGCCATATGTACGTCGACAACGCTGCCATGCAGCTGGTGCGTGCGCCCAAGCAGTTCGATGTCATGGTCACCGGCAATATCTTTGGCGATATCCTCTCCGACGAGGCTTCGATGCTGACCGGCTCGATCGGCATGCTGCCGTCCGCTTCGCTTGATGCCAACAACAAGGGCATGTACGAACCCAGCCACGGCTCCGCCCCCGACATCGCCGGCAAGGATGTGGCCAATCCATTGGCGACCATACTCTCCGCCGCCATGATGCTGCGCTACACCTTCAATGATGAAAACAACGCATTGCGTATCGAGAACGCCGTGAAGAAGACGCTGGCACAAGGCTACCGTACAGCCGATATCTGGACGGAAGGTACCAGCAAGGTTGGTTGCAGTGCCATGGGTGACGCTGTCGTCGCGGCACTGTAATAATTGGCCACAGAGCTCACAGAGGACACCGAGAAATACAAATCATTGAGCACTCTCTGTGAACTCTGTGTTCTCTGTGGCTAAATGAATTTAGGGGTTAATAAAATGATGCGAGTAGGTTTTATCGGTTGGCGCGGTATGGTCGGCTCGGTGCTGATGCAGCGCATGCGCGAGGAAAACGACTTCGCCCTGATCGAGCCGGTGTTTTTCACCACTTCCAGCCCCGGTGGCCAAGGGCCCGATGTCGGTTGCGAAATTCCGCCGCTGAAGGATGCAAGAAATATTGCCGAACTGAAGGCGATGGATGCCATTGTTTCGTGCCAGGGTGGCGATTACACCACTGAAGTGTTTCCCAGGCTGCGTAGCGAAGGATGGGGCGGGCACTGGATCGATGCGGCATCGACACTGCGCATGGAAAAAGACGCGGTCATCATTCTCGACCCGGTGAATCGCAACGTCATTGATCAGGCGCTCGCCGGCGGTGGCAGAAATTGGGTTGGCGGCAACTGTACGGTGTCCCTGATGCTGATGGCGCTGGGCGGTCTGTTCCGTGCCAACCTGGTCGAGTGGGCAACCTCGATGACCTATCAGGCAGCCTCCGGC
>JBEDHT010000014.1:0-10472 GCA_041174025.1 Pseudomonadota bacterium | reverse complement strand
GGCACCGCTGGTCGGCTGATAGAGCCCCAGTATCAGTTTATGCAGCGTGGTCTTGCCCGAACCCATGCGTCCGAGAATTGCCACATGTTCACCGGCACGTATCTTGAAAGAGACATTCTTCAACGCGCTGACTTCAGACTCCGGATAGTTGAACGACACTTCGCGGAATTCGATATCGCCCCTGAAATTCTTTCTGGAGAGAAATGCCGCATCGTCGGGCCGCTCTACCGGGTTGTTCATGATGCCTTCCAGCGAAGTCAGCGCGGTCGATGCGTTGTGATACTGCGTCATCAGGCCGGCTGCCTGCGAGATCGGGCTGAGGGCACGAGAAGCCAGCATGGTGCAGGCGATCAGACCGCCCATGGTGAGATCGCCCGCCATGACCAGATACACCCCGAGCAGCAGCATGGTCACCGTGATGAATTGCTGCAAGCCCATGGAGCCGTTGTTGATGGTGGACGAAAGCAATCTCAGCTTGCCGCTGATCTCGGACAAAAACGCCGTACTGCGCTCCCATTTGGACTGCATGGCACCTTCGATGCCCATCGCCTTCACGGTATCCAGCCCGACCAGGCTTTCGATCAGCGTGGCGTTGCGCATTGCGCCGGCACGGTACATGGTCTCGGAAAGCTCGTGCATCTTGGTCTGTACGCTGAGCGCATAGATCAACATCAGAATGCCGCCGATCACGACCGGAATGATCATCGGCCAGGCAATCCAGGCCATCACTGCAACAAAGATGAAAGCAAACGGAATGTCGATAAAGGTCGTAATGGTGGCGGAGGTAATGAAATCACGCACGGTTTCGAACGAGCGCAGATTGGAAGCAAAGGAACCGACCGACAACGGCCGTTTTTCCATGCGCACGCCGAGCACGCGCTCCATGATGCGCGAAGACAGTTTTATATCGACGCGCTGGCTGGCCCAATCGAGGAAATAACCGCGCATGGTACGCAGGACAAAATCGCCGATGATAATCAGGGAAACGCCGAAACCCAGCATCCATAACGTTTCCACCGAACGGTTCGGCACGATGCGGTCGTAGACGTTCATGGTGAACAGCGGCAGCGCCAGCGCGAACATGTTGATCAGAAAAGCCGCGAGCATGATGTCGCGGTAAATGCGGCTGTTCTCGGAAAGCACGCCCCAGAACCAGTGCTGCAATTTCACCTTGCCGACTACGGGCGCACGCTGGTCAAAGCGGAATTTCGGTTTCAGCACGACCACATTGCCGGTGTAACGCGCGGAAAGGTCCGTCAGCGAAATGACGATTTCGGCTTCACCCACTGCGGGGAGTATCACCCTTGCATTTTTTCTGTCCGCGCTGAAACCGAGCAGCACGCAGGCGCTTTCGCCTTCGAGCAATAATATGGCGGGGAGAAATTCGGCCGGCATCTCGCCGAGGCCGGTCTTGTTGAATCTGCAGGTAAGCCGCGCCCGTGCGGCTGCGCGGGCCAACAGGTCCGGCGTCAACCGTCCGCCCTGCAAAGGCAAACCTGCCGTCAACGCATCACGGGTGGTCGATACGCCATGGAGACTGCACAGCAAAAGCAGAGATTCCAGTAAATCGTCCGGCTTGCCGGCAGCGTTATCTGCGGCCTGGTTCGTTGTTTGCATGTTTCT
This sequence comes from Pseudomonadota bacterium, assembly GCA_041174025.1. Taxonomy (GTDB): domain Bacteria; phylum Pseudomonadota; class Gammaproteobacteria; order Burkholderiales; family Methylophilaceae; genus UBA6140. Next base: position 8,849 of record JBEDHT010000014.1, on the reverse strand, counting down.
GACTTTTTATACTTGATTTGCAAAACAATTGCGGCATCGTTCGGGATGCCTGCTACCCCTGTAGCAGAATGCACAAACGGCTAAGGCTTCTTTACAGGCCATTCAGCGCGAATGAACATTCCTTTGTCAATTTATACAATCAATGTGCCGAACAGTAAAGCAAATATGACGCGGCTTGTTGAGCCAGATCAAATACGAACAGATTCGTGACATGCAGATTGACAAACGACGCAGCGGAGTTCGGTAACAAGTGGCTTTAAATGCCGGTAAAACGAGGGAAGAAAGTGGAGGCGCGAGCCGGAGTCGAACCGGCCTAAACGGCTTTGCAGGCCGCGGCATAACCGCTTTGCTATCGCGCCATAACCGTACAGCCCATAACCGTACAGTTCAGACTAGTAAAAAAGGGAAAGCACACGAACTTTGCTTTCCCTTTTTTTATATTTGGAGCGGGAAACGAGTCTCGAACTCGCGACCTCAACCTTGGCAAGGTTGCGCTCTACCAACTGAGCTATTCCCGCGTGAAGAAGGCAGCATTTTAGCGATTTTCAGACCGCTGTCAACACTGTTTTCCGCTTATTTTCTTGCCCGCATCTGTGGCCACGCCGCCTTCAAATAGTAAGCCATTGACAGCAATGTCAAAAACGCCGCGAGGTAAATCAAAACTTCACCTAAAAATTTTATATCGATGATACCTACCGGGTCGTAATACAGTAACAAAAGTATGGCAACCATCTGTACGGCGGTCTTGATCTTGCCAAGGCTGGCGACGGCAACACTGCCGCGCTCGCCGATACCGGCCATCCATTCACGCAATGCGCTGATGGCAATCTCGCGGCCGATGATGATGAGCGCAATGACGGCGCCGGTGCGTTCCAGTTCCACCAGCACGATCAAGGCTGCGGCCACCATCAGCTTGTCGGCGACCGGATCGAGAAAGGCGCCGAAAGCCGAAGTCTGCTGCCACCTGCGTGCCAGATAGCCATCTAGCCAGTCGGTGATGGCGGCAACGGCAAACACCAGCGTGGCGGAAAAATTGACCCAGTGCGGGTCCAGCATATCAACAGGCAGATAGAAGATACCGACGAACACCGGTATCAGCAGTATGCGCAACACCGTCAGACTGTTCGGAATATTCCATTTCATTTGATCCTGCTCCCCCTTCGTGTGCACGCACCTGACCAGCGCTAATGCAGCTCCCCGTAAATTTTTTCGGCCAGCGCCTGGCTGATGCCTTCGACCTGTGCCAGTTCATCCATGCTGGCATTCCTGACCCCCTCCAGACCGCCGAAGCGGGTCAGCAGCTTCTGCCTGCGCTTGGCGCCGATGCCGCTAATGTCTTCCAGCGTGGAATGCATGCGTGCCTTGCCGCGCCTGGCGCGATGGCCGGTGATGGCAAAGCGGTGGGCTTCGTCGCGGATCTGTTGCAGCAGGTGCAGGCCGGGGTGGTCTTTCTTCAGCGAGACCGGCGTATCCCGGCCGGCAAAAAACATCTGCTCGAGTCCGGGTTTGCGCTCTTCGCCCTTGGCGATGCCGACCAACAGGATATCACTCAAGCCGACTTCGCGCATGACCTCGACCGCAACCCCGAGTTGACCTTTGCCGCCGTCGATAAAAATCAGGTCCGGCATCTTGCCCTCTCCTGCGGCCACTTTTTTGTAGCGCCGCGTCAGCGCGTCACGCATGGCGGCGTAATCGTCGCCCGGCGTGATGCCGCTGATGTTGTAGCGCCGGTATTCGGAATTCTGCATGTCGCCACGGTCGAAAACGACACAGGAAGCCACCGTTGCCTCGCCCATGGTGTGGCTGATGTCGAAGCATTCGATACGCTCGGTGCTCACAGGCAGTTCCAGTGCCTCGCGCAAGGCCAGCAGGCGGCCTTGCTGGCTGGCGTGCTGCGCAGCGCGCTGCTGCAGGGCCAGTTCGGCATTGGTCTGCGCCATTTTCAGCCAGACCTTCTTGTCGCCCACCGGTTTGGTGTTGATTCTGACCTTGCGTCCGGACTGCTCGCTGAACACCTCTTCCAGCGCGGCAGTTTCGATCGGCGCGCCGGTAATGATCAGCGGCGGCACTTTCTGACCGACATAATGCTGTTCGAGAAAAGCCAGCAGCAACGCTTCGATATCGCAGTCATCGGCATTCTTCGGAAAAAAGCTCTTGTCTCCCAGATGACGGCCGCCACGGATCATCACCAGGTTGACGCAATATTCACCTGCCAGGCCGGCACAGGCAATCACATCGGCATCGCTGACATTGAAATCGCTGACAAACTGGCGTGCCTGCACCTGCCGCAGGCTCTGCATGCGGTCGCGATAGACGGCGGCCAGTTCGTAATCCTGACGGCCGGCCGCCTCCATCATGCTGGCGCCAAGCTCATCCATCACCTGCTGCTCACGCCCCTGCAGAAACAGGGTCGCATGCGCGACATCATGGCGGTAATCCTCGGCCGAAATATAATCGACGCAGGGCGCCGTGCAACGCTCGATCTGGTATTGCAGACAGGGGCGTGAACGGTTGGCGAATACGGTGTTTTCGCAGGTCCTGAGTTTGAATACCTTCTGCAACAGCTGGATACTCTCGCGCACGGCCACGGCATTGGGAAACGGCCCGAAATATTCGTTGCCCCTGCGTTGCGTACCGCGATGAAACGCCAGACGCGGAAACTCGTCGCCCGTCAGCACGATGTACGGATAGGATTTATCGTCGCGGAACAACACGTTGTAGCGCGGCATGAAGCTTTTGATCAGGTTGTTTTCGAGCAGCAGCGCTTCCGCTTCCGAACGCGTCACCGTCGTTTCGATGCGCATGATGTTGGATACCATCATGCGCGTGCGCGGGCTCGGCAGGTTTTTGACGAAGTAGGAAGACACCCGCTTCTTCAGATCTTTGGCCTTGCCGACGTAGATCACCTCGTCCTGCGCGTTGATCATGCGGTAAACGCCCGGCAGATTGGGCAGGTTTTTAAGTACGGGCCTGGGATCGAACGTCATGCTGTAGGGTATGTTCCCTGTGAGATGAATTTTCGTGCTTTCACTGGTCCAGCAACTCCCCCGCCACCGCCCAGTTTTCTTCCTTCACCTCGTCGAACACGATATAGGTATAGGATTTCGGCTTGTGCGCGATGCGCTCCATGGTATCGGTGATTTCCCTGGCGATCTTGTCCTTCTGTTCGCGGGTGAGCGAACCGGCCAGCTTGACGTTGATATAAGGCATCATGGTCTCCTTGTTTCCTGGGTGATGGATTCGAATACTGCATGAAACATCGGTGCTGTCAGCCGTCGCGTCTGCGTGTTGTAACGGCTGCAATGGTAGCTATCGTACAGAATGCGGCCACCCGGCAACACATGCCGCGCGGCATGGGCAAACTTGTATGCCCCGGCTTTCTGGCCGCAAGCCCTGAGCACGGCCTGGTGGGCGATATTGCCTAGCGCCAGAATCACCGCGCCATCCGGCAGTGCAGCCAGCTCCGCGCCAAGAAAGCGGTTGCAGACCCGGATTTCCTCAGTGGTCGGCTTGTTTTCAGGCGGCAGGCATTTCACCGCGTTGGTAATACGGCAGCCTTGCAACATCAGGCCGTCGTCAGCTGACAGCGAAACATCGCGGCTGGCATAACCGAATTGATGCAGCGTCTCATAGAGCAATACGCCGGCATAGTCGCCGGTAAAAGGACGCCCGGTGCGGTTGGCCCCGTGCATGCCCGGCGCGAGGCCGACGACCAGAAGCTGCGGCGATTCGTCACCGAAAGGCGGTACGGGCCTGGCGTAATAGCCGGGGTGCTGGATTTTGACCTGATCGAGAAAACCCGAGAGTCGCGGGCATCGCCTGCATTCGGTATCAAAGGCGCAAGTTGTGGAATCTGTGTTCATGTCGATGGTGTATCCGGTTTGTCGGTCAACCAGCAGGCATCCCGGTCCGGGCTGCCACTGCCGGTGAATTCCGGCTGCAGGGTGATATGGCGGATGGCATATTGCTCGCGCAACATCCGGCGCATGCTGTCCAGTATCTGCGGCCAGTCGTCTTTCTCTTGCAGCACGACATGCGCCGACAGCGCCGTCACTTCGGATGAAAGCGACCACAGGCGCAAATGATGCACGTCTGCCACCCCGGGCACGGCGTTCAATTGCTCGCGGATCGCTGCCGCATCGAGATGGGCGGGCGCGCCTTCCATCAGCATGTGTACGGCTTCGCGCAGCAGCCTCAGGGTCGAGATCAGAATCAGCAGAGAAATGAAGATCGACAGGATAGGATCAACGACAAACCAGCCGGTGAAATAGATCACCACGCCGGCCGTCAGTGCCGCCACCGAACCGAGCAGATCGCCGAGCACATGCAGCAGAGCGGCGCGGTGGTTGATTGTATGCTGGCGGCGGTGCAGGTGCAGGGCGACCACCACGTTGATGACCAGACCGACAAAAGCGATCAGCATGACACCGCCGGCGGCGACGGCTTGCGGCGCCTGCAACCTGCCAATTGCTTCGTAGACGATGGCGGCAACCACCACCAGCATCAGCAGCGTATTGAGCAGGGCGACCAGCACCTCGGCGCGCAGAAAGCCGTAATGATGTTTGGGGTTGGGTGGCATGCGTGCAAGCCAGGCGCCGAACCACGCCAGCGCCAGCGCCGCCGCATCGGATGCCATATGACCGGCATCGCCGAGCAGTGCCAGCGAACCGGTCAGCCAACCGCCGATGGCTTCGACCACGGCAAAGCCGGCAATCAGCACCAGCGGCCAGAGCAGAATGTCGGTCGCGCGCGCGTTGTGCGTCCGTCCGTGGTGAGCATGAGAATGCGCGTGCTGGTGGTCTGTCATAGGCCATAATGCTAGCAGCCTGCGCTTGACTATCCAATGTGCAAACCGAATTATTATCGGTGCCGCTGCCGCAGAAAATGCAACAGGCACCTGAATTCAGGTGCCTGTTGCGGTCTCAGCGCCAGCGCTGAAGGTTTCAGAACGGGTTCAGTAGGTTTTTACCGCATCCGCCTTGTTGCAGCGTTCGCCCCTGACTTTGCGCTTCTCGCCCCATTTCTCATGCATGGCCTGCTTTTCCGCCTGATCGATGAAGCCGTCACCGTTGGCATCCATACGCTCGAAATGCTTTTGCATGCGTTTTTCGCCGGCTGCGCGGAATTCCTCGAAGCTGATACGGCCATCCTGATTGGCGTCAGGCTTCCAGCCACGCTCCGCCTTTTGTGCTTCAGTGCTTTTTACCGGGTCTGCTGCATGTACGCTGCCAAGACCGAGCAGCGCAAGTGCTGCACTGATACCGATGATTTTGCTCAATGTCATGATGAATTCCTTTCGTTGTCCGTGAGGGTGTTACCCCATCAGCAACGCCATCCGGAAGCATCGGTTGACCCGCAAGCCGGACCGAATCGCACGCGATGGAATACAATGGCGGAATCGCTGTCACACAGGCTCTATTCTCACAAAGGACTCTGATCATGAAACTATCCCGTCTCTTAATCGCAACCCTGTTGCTCGGTAGCCTGCCGGCCATGGCGGCGGAAAAAACCGTCGCCGTGCGCGCCATCAGTGAAGGCGGCGTCGGCAAGATCATCGGCATCGTCAAGCTGGCCGACAGCCCTCAGGGCCTCACCATCACGCCTGATCTGGCCGAACTGCCGCCGGGCGAGCGCGGCTTCCATATCCATGAAAATCCGAGCTGCGCCGCACTGGAAAAAGACGGCAAGATGGTCGCCGGTCTGGCAGCGGGCGGTCACTACGATCCTGCGCACAGCGGCAAACACGAAGGTCCGGCCGGTGACGGCCACTCCGGCGACCTGCCGGCGCTGAAGGTTGCAGACGACGGCACGGCAACCACGGCTGTTGTAGCCCCCAGACTGAAGATTGCCGACATCCTCAACCGCTCGATCATGATTCATGCGGGCAGCGACAATTACAGCGACAGCCCCAAACCGCTCGGCGGCGGCGGTGCACGGATCGCCTGTGGTGTCATTGAATAACTCGCCCCGCCCGCTTACACAGAAATCGCTACATGCTCAGTTATCGCCACGCCTTCCATGCCGGCAACCATGCCGACGTGCTGAAACACATCGTCCTGCTGCAGGCGCTGAAATACGCCACGCAGAAGGATAAACCCTTCTGGTATATCGACACGCATGCGGGGGCCGGCATGTATGCGCTGGACAAAGGCTATGCCACCCAGAACGCCGAACATGCGGGCGGCATCAGCCAGTTGTGGCACACCTCGGATTTGCCCCCGGCAGTCAAGGAATATGTCCATCTCATCCGCCGCTTCAATCCGGACAAGTCGCTGCGGCATTACCCCGGCTCGCCGGTGTTGGCCTATTGCGCCATGCGCGAGCAGGACCGCCTGCGGCTGTTCGAGTTGCACCCGAACGACTACAAGCTGCTCAACCAGTCGTTCAAACATCTCGGCCTGAGCGCGGACAACCGCAGGGTGATGACGCAGGCACAGGACGGCTTCGCCGGCATCAAGGCCTTGTTGCCGCCGCCACCCCGGCGCGCCGTGGTGCTGATCGACCCGCCCTATGAAGAAAAACAGGACTACAACCGCGTAGTGGAGATGGCAAAAGACAGCCTCGCCCGTTTCGCAACAGGCACTTACCTGATCTGGTACCCCTTGCTGCAGCGGCCGGAACCCCTGCAAATGGTGGACAAGCTGAAGCAGCTGCAACCGGCGAACTGGCTCGATGTCACCCTGACGGTGCAGGCACCCGCCAGCAGTGGTTTTGGCATGCACGGCAGCGGCTTGTTCGTGATCAACCCGCCCTGGACCTTGCCCGACACCTTGAACGGCATCATGCCGGTCTTGCTGGAAAAACTCGGCCTTGATCAGGGCGCCGGCTGGACGCTGCAAGCCGAGATCGAATAGAACACTTCAGCGTATTGTCACAATACTGCCGGGCAAGCCAGGCTCACCGGGTTTGACCAGAAATTTGTGCACCGCCACCGTGCGCCCGTGCTCGGTCTCCACGCTGACGCGCCAGACCCCGGGCTGCACATTCTGTTTGTAGGTATAGCCGCGGAAACCGCCGTCACGCCCGCCTTCGAGCCCAAACCCCATGCGTTCCATGCTCTGCCATCCGTGCTGCGGATCGCGATACTGCCAACGATGATAGAGGCGGGTGTTGAGGCCTTCCGGCGCAAACACCGAAGAAACGCAATAAAGCCGCTCACCGGCAGGCAGATGGATGCGGTTCTGCCAGAGCAGCCAGAATTTCCATGGCGCCGCCCTGTCCTGCGTGATCTGATAATCCCCTTCGACCTTTTGCAGGTTGCGCCCCACTTCCACCTCGCGTTTGACTAATGGCACTGGCGGAATGATATCGAGCGGATAGGCCAGCGCCAGTACGCTGGCGATGAGCCAGACCGGCCCCATCCTGCCGGGCTGTCCCGGCGTGATACGGCGCAAGCCGTAAGCCAGGCCTGCACCGGCCAGCGTGCTCAGATAAAACCAGAAAAAGTGAATGCTGCCGACCAGGTGCGGCAGCAGAAAATTGAACAGCAACATGGCGCAAAGCCCGAACAGCGCCCATGTCAGGGTGAAACGGCGGTATTTGCTGCTGATGAATTCGTTGCCGATGAGCAGAAGCGCCAGCCCCAGACACCAGAACAAGGCCAGCAGATGGCTGGCACTCTTGATGTAAAAAATGAAAAGCGCGCTGAACAGGCCTCCGAACAAGAACTGCATGAGCAGATAAGGCCATTGTTCCAGACGTTGCTGCAAAGGCGTTGCCGGCCGCGCGAGACTGTTGCGATAGCCCAGCCACCAGAGCAACATGCCGGCTGCCAGCAAATAGCCGCTCAACACCAGCAGATCAAACGGCCTGACCTGGCGGCCTATGGTCAAGGCATCCCAGATAAAACCGGCAAAGAAAGCAATGACCGGCAGCAAGGGTTTCAGTTTGGTAATGACTTCACGCATGGCAGCGGCATTGTAGCGTTTTCATGGAAGGGCTGCTGTCTCTTCTGCGGGCGGATAACACCTTCATGCAGCCCTGAAAAAACATCAATGCCGCACGCTGCTTTTGCTATCATTCCACCCTGCCGAATTTCCCGTCATCTTGCATATCCGTTATCCGGCATACTCTATTTAGCATAGGAATTTTCATGGAAAAAACCAATACCGCCCGCATGGGCGTCATGAGCAGCATTCTGTTCGGCAGCCGCTGGCTGCAAGTACCGCTCTATCTCGGCCTCATCGTTGCGCAAGGCGTTTACGTCTTCCATTTCATGGTGGAACTGACCCACCTGGTCGAAAAAGTCCCGCATCTGGCCGAAGCCGACATCATGCTGATCGTGCTGGGCCTGATCGACGTCGTCATGATTTCCAACCTGCTGATCATGGTCATCGTCGGCGGCTACGAAACTTTCGTCTCGCGCCTCAACCTGCGCGGTCACCCGGACGAACCGGACTGGCTCTCGCACGTCAACGCCAACCTGCTGAAAGTGAAACTGGCGACTGCCATCATCGGCATCTCGTCGATTCACCTGCTGAAGACCTTCATCAACGCGCAGAACCTCGACCACCAGACCATGATGTGGCAAACCATCATTCATATGGCCTTTGTCTTATCTGCGGTTTCCATCGCCTATATCGACCGCCTGATGGCGCACAACGACAACAAGGCACACTAGCAAGGCGTCACATCAAACCCTGCGCCATGAAAAAGGCTGACCATGTGGTCAGCCTTTTTTACGCCGCTTGCTGATCAGGTGTTGCGGTCTCGGTTTCTACAGATTCAGGCGCTGCGGATTTCGATGCCGCGCCACTGCGCCGGGCCGATATCGTGAATCGATGCGCCGTTGACATCGACCGCCACCGTCACCGGCATGTCTTTCACCTCGAACTCATAGATCGCTTCCA
>JBEDHT010000013.1:0-7774 GCA_041174025.1 Pseudomonadota bacterium | reverse complement strand
GTCTGGGTACCAAGGTTATTTCCGGGATTGTCGATATTGAGGAGCAGCCGCATCTCAGGAGGGGGCTGGCCAGCTCGGCATTCGATAATGAAGGCGTCGCTACCAAACCGCGCATGCTGGTCGAGCGCGGCATTTTGCAGGGTTATCTTTTATCCAGTTACTCGGCGCGCAAACTCGGCATGCAGACTACCGGCAATGCCGGCGGCAACCACAATCTGCTCGTGCGGCATGCACAGGGGCAGCAACATCAGCTCGGCTTTGAACAGATGCTTAAGGAAATGGGGACCGGCCTGCTGGTGACCGAGTTGCTCGGGCATGGTCTCAATATGGTCACCGGCGATTATTCGCGCGGCGCTGCCGGGTTCTGGGTGGAGAACGGTGTGATTGCCTACCCGGTGGAGGAGATCACGATTGCCGGCAACATGAAGGAAATGCTGACCGGTATTGTCGCTCTGGGTAATGATGTGCTGGTGCAGGGCTCCAGGCAGGTCGGCTCGATTCTGATCGAGCGCATGACGGTGGCCGGAGAATAACCGGGCAGGGCGTGGAGTACTGTGTTGCAGAAGTGAGAAAGCCCTGAGTTATCAGGGCTTTCACTTTTACGGCGCTGGATTGTTTATCCGACTTAATTGAAGTCTTCTTCCAGCATCGGCACGTTGCCGTCATGAATCTGGCTGTTTCTGCGCTGGAAGTAGGCATCGCGCATGAATGCATACGGGTCAAGCGCTGCTTCATCCAGCAAATCGCTGGCAGGCAGATATTGCGCGCGCTTGTCGATCAGCTTGACGGTGCGGGCAACGTTTCTGGTAGCCGGATCGTCCACATAAGAGATCGGGTCGAAAGCCAGCGTGTCGACCACCAGGCCTGTCGTGTCACGAACGCTTGATGGCCCAAGGAACGGCAGAACGATATAGGCGCCGCTACCGACACCCCAATGGCCGAGTGTCTGGCCGAAATCTTCGTTGCGCTTTTCAATACCGTCCATCGAGGCAACATCGATCAGACCGGCGATGCCGAATGTGCTGTTGATGACGAAACGGCCAGCGCCTTCAGCCGCCTTGTCGAATTTGAACTGCAAGAGGTCGTTGATGGCAGAGACAAAGGTATTCAGGTTGCTGAAGAAATTGTTGACACCACTGCGTACAGGACTGGGCAGAACCGCTTTGTAAGCACCGGCAACCGGCTTGATGACGGCTTTGTCGGCAACATCGTTGAATTTGTAAACGCCGCGGTTGAAGCCTTCGAGCGGATCGTTGTTGGCGGTGGATGCGCACCCTGAAAGCATCCCACCGAGCAAGGTCGCGAGCAACAAGCCTTTTAATTTGGTCTGCATGTGATATTCCATTATCTTTTTATAGCCGTTGTTCCAGCCATTTTTGTTTCTGAAAATTGCGGCAGAATTAAGGCGAACTGTAACCGAGTGATGCGGGCTTGTCTACTGTTTTGACAGGGCTTTCCGGCCAGCGGCACGGCGCCGCAGGCTGTGCCGGCGTTCATTCCGGTGTCTGTTGCTTGTACAGCGTCTGTTGCTTGTACAGCGCCAGTGCACGTGTGCGTTGCATGGCGTGATCGACCACCGGTTGCGGGTAGTCGCGGCCGATTCTGATTCCCAGCATGGTTTGCCGCATTTCCGGCATCAGCCAGGGCGCATGGATTTCCTTGTTGTTGCAGGCGGAGAGCTCCGGCACGTATTTGCGGATGAATTTGCCATCTGCATCGAATCTCTCCGATTGTGTAACCGGATTGAATATGCGGAACCAGGGCTGCGCATCGCAACCGGTTGAGGCTGCCCATTGCCAGCCGCCGTTGTTGGCGCTGAGGTCGAAGTCGATCAGGTGGTCGGCGAAATAGCGTTCGCCCCGGCGCCAGTCGATCAGCAGGTCCTTGACCAGAAAACTGGCGGCGACCATGCGCAGACGGTTGTGCATCCAGCCGGTCTGGTTGATCTGCCGCATGGCGGCATCAACCAGCGGATAACCGGTTCTGCCTTCGCACCAGGCCTTGAACAATGCGTCGTCGTCGGGGAAAGCCAGATGCTCGAACTCAGCCTTGAAGGCGTGCCCGGCGGCGACGCGCGGATGATGGTGCAGCACCTGAAAATAGAAATCGCGCCAGATCAGTTCGCTCAGCCAGCTTTCTGCGCCGGCGCCGCCCAGATGCCATGCCGTGCGCGCCAGGTGACGGATGGATACGGTACCGAAACGCAGATGCACGGAGAGATAGGACGGCCCCTTGATGGCGGGAAAATCCCGCGCGGTCTTGTACTGGCCGATGCGTTCGAGGAAATTCATAAAAAGCCTGCTACCGCCGGAAACGCCGGTCGGCAACTGCATTGCGGCCAGATTGGTGCGCACAAACCCCATGTCTTCGAGCGCAAGCAGAGGCGTGGGGCTGACCTTGGCGAGCTGATGCAGGTAACGGTCGACCGGGTAGGGCTGCAGATAAAAGTCGTTGAGTTTTTTCAGCCAAGCGTTTTTGTAAGGCGTAAACACGCCGAACGCCTTGCCGCTCTGGGTGAGCACTTCATCCTGTTCGAAAATGACCTGATCCTTGAACGCCTCGAAGCCGATGCCATCCGCTGCCAGATTTTCCGCGACCTCTGCATCGCGTGCGTTGGCGGCAGGTTCGTAATCGCGGTTGACCATCACGGCATCTACTTTCAGCGCCCGCGCCAGGCGGGGGATTTCTTCGCGTGCATCGCCGTATTGCACGATGAGATCGCCGCCGTGCGCCTGCAGCAGTTGCTTCAGCTCGTTGACGCTTTCCCAGATGAATTCGACGCGGCGGTCCGCCTTGTCCGGCAGCTGTTCCAGAATCGCAGTATCGAAAATAAAAGTGCAGTAGACCGCGCTGGAACATTTCAATGCGTGGTAGAGCGCAGCATGGTCATAGTCGCGCAAATCGCGACGGAACCAGACCAGGGTTTTGTTCATGAACTACTCGCGGTGGTAGGGATGATGATTGATGACCGACCAGGCGCGATAAAGTTGCTCCGCCAGCACCACGCGCACCATGCCGTGCGGCAGCGTCAGTTTTGAAAGGCTCCAGAGCCAGTCGGCTTTTTGCTTGAGGGTGTGGTGCAGGCCATCGGCGCCGCCGATCACGAGCGCAACGTCGCGGCCGCCGGTGAGCCAGTGCTCCATGCGTTGCGCCAGCCGGGTGGTGGTGACTTCCTCGCCGTGTTCGTCCAGCACGACCAGATAATCGCGGCCGGCAGCGTCGAGGATTCTTGCTGCTTCGGCTTCCTGAACGACTTCGGCGTTTTTGCCGGAAGCGCGCTTGTCTGGCCTGATTTCGATGATTTCGACGCTGGCTTCGCGCGGCATGCGCTTGATGTATTCGGCGCAGGCTTTTTCCACCCAATCAGGCATTTTATGGCCGACCGAGAGAATGCGCAGTTTCAAGATGGATTTATGCGGCGGCGGATTTGCTCGAAGCGCGGCGGATTTCCGTTTCGCCCCAGAGTTGCTCGAGATTGTAATAGGCACGTGCGCTTGGAATCATGATGTGGACGACAATATCGCCCAGATCGACCAGCACCCATTCGCCTTCCTTTTCGCCTTCGGTTCCGCGCAGCTCGGCGCCTTTTTCCTTCAGCTTTTCGCGCACGTTATCGGCGACGGCCTTGGCCTGGCGCGTCGAGTTGGCGCTGGCGACGATCATGTAGGAGGTCATTTCGGTGAGCTTGCGCACATCCATCACGGTGATATCAAATGCCTTGATATCTTCCAGCGCGTCGATGACGGCCAGCTTCATTTCTTCTAGATCGAGCATTAAAACTTTCAGGCTGCCTGGTTGGATACTTGCACCGGAATCGCGTTGCGCTGGTCCTTGATGCGGTTCTGGCTATCGACATAGACCAGTTGCGGCTTGAATTTCTCAAGCTCGATTTCGTTGTAGCTGGCGTATGTGGCGATAATCAGGAGATCGTTCGGGCTGGCCTTGCGCGCAGCGGCACCGTTGACGGAGATCGTGCCGGAATTGCGCTCGGCGCGGATTGCGTAAGTGGTGAAACGTTCGCCGTTATTGATGTTGTAGATGTCGATCTGCTGATACTCGCGGATGTCGGCAGCTTCCATCAAGGCTTCATCAATGGCGCAGGAACCTTCGTAGTCGAGCTCCGAGTGCGTAACCCGCACGCGATGCAGCTTCGATTTGAGCATGGTTCTTTGCATGGACACCCTTGTCGATTCAAAAGGAGTGACATTATAGTCACTTAGCGTCACCGGTGCAAAAATGCGTTCATGCCCGGCGCAGTTCAATGTTGTCGATCAAGCGGGTTCTGCCCAGGCGAGCGGCACCCAGTATGACCAGCTCTTGATCTGCCGTTGTCGCGCGGGCGAGCGTACTGCTGGCGCGTATGCTGATGTAATCGACAATCCAGCCGAGTTGGGTCAGATATTGCGTTGTTTGCGATTCCACCGCCGCGAAATCGTCTTCGCCCTGCTCGACCGCTTCAGCGGCCAGCTTGAGCGCGCGGTATAAACGTGGCGCTTCAAGCCTTTCTGCAGCTGAAAGGTAACCGTTGCGCGAGCTCATGGCGAGACCGTCGGTTTCGCGCATGGTCTCGCCGGCGATGATGTCGACCGGCAGATTGAGCTGCCCGGTCATTTGCCGGATGACGGCCAGCTGCTGAAAATCCTTCTTGCCGAACACTGCCACCTGCGGCTGTACCATGTTGAACAGCTTGAGAACAACGGTGGCGACACCGGCGAAATGGCCCGGCCGCACGGCACCGCAAAGTTCGTCGGCCACAGGCGGCGGGTTGACGGTGACGGTCTGCGGCTGCGGGTACATGTCGGCTTCGGAAGGCGCGAAAACGACATCAACGCCTGCTGCCTGCAGTTTTTCGCAATCGGCCTGCAGGGTGCGCGGATAGCTGGCGAGGTCTTCGTTGGCGCCGAACTGCAGCGGATTGACAAAAATGCTGACGACCACGCATTGGCCGTGTTGTCTGGCCAGCTCGACCAGATGCAGGTGGCCGGCGTGCAGATTGCCCATGGTCGGCACCAAGGCGATGGCGTGTTCGGTCTTCAACCTCTGCCGCAGGGCGTCAACCGCATGAATGACCTGCATCTAGAAACAATGCTCCGCAGCAGGAAACTCGCCCGATTTGACCGCTTGCACATAATGCTGCACGGCTGCCTGTATGCTCTCCGCGCCTTGCATGAAGTTGCGCGAGAACCTGGGCGACTTGCCGGCGTAGATGCCGAGCATGTCCTGCAGCACCAGCACCTGGCCGTCGCATTGCGGGCCGGCGCCGATGCCGATGGTGGGAATGCCGATGGCAGCGGTGATGTCTGCAGCCAGCGCCGCCGGCACCATTTCCAGTACCAGCAGGCCTGCGCCGGCATCGGCCAGTGCACGGGCATCCTGCAAAAGTTTTGCGGCCTCGGCGTCGTCACGCCCCTGTACACGGTAGCCGCCGAGCTGATGCACGGATTGCGGCGTGAAGCCGAGATGTCCGCATACCGGAATGCCGCGCGACACCAGAAAACGCACGGTTTCCGCCATCACGGCGCCGCCTTCGAGCTTGACCATATGCGCCCCCGCAGCCATCAGCCGCGCGGCATTGCGCAAGGCCTGTTCGGGGGATTGCTGATAGCTGCCGAACGGCATGTCGGTGACGATATAGGCGCTCTTGCTGCCCCTGGCAACGCAGCGGGTGTGGTACTGCATGTCGTGCAGGGTGACGCTCAGTGTGCTGCTGGCGCCGTGCAGCACCATGCCGAGCGAGTCGCCGACCAGCAGCACCTCGACACCGGCCTGTTCCAGCAAGCTGGCAAAACTGGCGTCATAACAGGTCAGCACGGCTATCTTTTTGCCTTGCGCCTTCATTTGCTGCAGGGTGACCAGATTCATCGGGGTTTCCTCTGCTAGGCCAGATTCGGGTTAAAGAACTCGCGCCGGCTTCGCAACTGCAGCGCACGCGCGATCAGCATGTCGAGCGAGGCCTCGTCTGCCGCCGTGTTGAGTTTTTCATTGTTGACGATGAGTATCGGCGAGGCGTCGTACTGATGGAAGAAATCGCTGTAGGCATCGGCCAGCCGCACCAGATATTCGCGCGGTATTTCCTGTTCGTAACTGATGTTGCGCTGGGCGATACGTTCCAGCAGGGCGTCCACCGGCGTTTGCAGGTAGATCACCAGATCCGGCGTCGAAGCCTTCAGATGCAGGTGCTGGTAGATCTGCCGGTAAAGGGCGAACTCTTCATCGTCGAGATTGAGCCGGGCGAAAATCGGGTCTTTTTCGAGAAAGAAATCGGCAATCGCCGCTTGCGAGAACATGTCGCGCTGGGTCAGATCGCTCAACTGGTTGGCCCGCTGAAACAGAAAGAACAGCTGGGTCGGCAGCGCATAACGTTGCAAATCCTGATAAAAACGCGGCAGAAACGGGTTGGCCTCGGCGTTTTCCAGCAGCAGAGAGGCCGCGTAACGGTCGGCCAGTTTGCGTGCCAGCGTGGTCTTGCCGCTGCCGATCGGCCCTTCGATGACGATATACGGATACCGGTCGGTCAGGTCTGTCTTGATGATGGTCATAGAGTAATCGCTTCACACCCTCAAGGGGTTAATCTGGTTACGCCCTGATCGCTGCATGCAGCTGCCAGTTGCGCGACGGTCAAGTCCATCACGCCTTCCCCGGCGGCCAATCCGGCGATGCTCAGATCCGGTGCGATTTCCGCTAATGGTAACAGCACAAAGCCGCGCTCGTGCATGCGGGGGTGCGGCAGGGTCAATTCAGGCGTCTGCATTTGCCGGTCGTCATAGAGCAACAGATCAAGGTCGAGCTGGCGCGGCGCGTTGGGGAAGGGTCGCTTGCGGCCATGCAGATTCTCGATCGCCAGCAGATAGCCCAGCAGTTTCTCGGGGTCGAGTTTTGTGCGCAGTTCAGCGGCGGCATTGATGAAATCCGGCTGATCGTCGTAACCGACGGGGGCGGTACGATAAAGCGAAGATGTTTTCACCACTTCGGTCAGCGGCAATGCCGCCAGTTCTTCGAATGCTCTCAGTATCTGCTGTTGCGGGAACTCCAGATTACTGCCCAGGGCAACATAAGCCCGGCTCATGCTGCAGGCTCGGCAGGGCTGCCTGCACCTGATTTGCTGCGACGGCGGCGACGGCGTTTCTTCGGTTCGTTGTCCGGCAGCAGCATGGCGGCACGGGTTTCGCCATCGGCTTCGGCAAAATTCGTCCACCACTGGCCGAGCTCGGCTGGCGCTTCGCCGGATTCGCAGCGCAGCAGCAGAAAATCGTATGCGGCGCGGAAGCGCGGATGCTCGATCAAGCCGTAGGGGCGCTTGCCCGCGCGCTGTTCGAACCTCGGTTGCAAGCCCCAGATTTCGCGCATGGTGCTGCTGTAGCGCTTGTGGATGGCGAGCTTTTCCGCCTGCACTTCCGTGACCTCGGTCATGGCCATGTGCAGCGCGGGGATCGGGCGTTCGCCTGCAGCCTGAAATTTCTTCCAGGCGGTCAGCACTTCATGCCAGAGCAGGGTGGCAAACAGAAAACCGGGCGAAACCGGTTTGTCGCTCAACACGCGCTCGTCGGTGTTTTTCAGCGCCAGATTGACGAAGCGTTCACCGGCCGGCTGTTCCAGCACGACATCCAGCAGCGGCAGCAGGCCGTGATGCAATCCGTGTTTGCGCAATTCGCGGGCGCTTTCCAGCGCATGACCGGAGAGAAAGAGTTTCAGCATCTCGTCGAACAGGCGTGATTCCGGCACATCTTTCAAAAGGTCGGCCATTTCGGCAATCGGCGCTGCGGTCGCGCGGTCG
>JBEDHT010000012.1:0-2921 GCA_041174025.1 Pseudomonadota bacterium | reverse complement strand
CGAATGTCAGGCTGGCGAGCAGCATCTGGTTGCGCGCCAGATTGCCGTGCATCTTCCAGTTGCCGATGACCAGCGGTGTTCTCATTTATCAGATCGCCTCGAGCGAGTTGGCAGCAGTCAGCGGATGACGGCGTCGAGTTCGCCGCTGGCATAGCGCGTGGCCATCAGATCGAGCGGGATGACCTTGATTGCGGATGCGCGCCCGGCGCTGCCGAAGGCCTCGAAGCGGTCCTTGCAAACGCTTTTTGCCGCCTGCGTTGCCACCTTGAGGAATGCGCGCGGATCGAACTCCTCCGGGCTTTCATGCATTTTCTTGCGCATCGCCGCCGTCATCGCCAGCCGGATATCGGTGTCGATATTGACCTTGCGCACACCATTGCGGATGCCTTCGACAATCTCGGCGACCGGCACCCCGTAGGTTTCCTTGATCTGGCCGCCGTACTCGCGGATCATTTCCAGCCATTCCTGGCCGACGCTGGAAGATCCGTGCATGACCAGATGCGTGTTGGGAATGCGCGCGTGAATCGCCTTGATGCGGTCGATGGCGAGGATGTCACCGGTCGG
Organism: Pseudomonadota bacterium; assembly: GCA_041174025.1. Lineage (GTDB taxonomy): Bacteria > Pseudomonadota > Gammaproteobacteria > Burkholderiales > Methylophilaceae > UBA6140. The sequence continues at coordinate 2,357 of JBEDHT010000012.1, read as the reverse complement.
CGGGCGGCTGAATTTATAAGCGCCGTGACTGGTGCCGATAGCGATGGCGAGCGCGTCCACCTGCGTGGCCTCAACAAAAGCGGCCGCCTCGTCCGGATCGGTCAGCAACTGTGAATGATCGAGCACGCCGCTGGCGCCGCTGCCGTCTTCTTCCCCCGCCTGTCCGGTTTCCAGCGAACCGAGACAACCCAGTTCGCCTTCGACCGAAACGCCGACGCAATGCGCCAGCTCGACCGCGCGCCGGGTGACGGCAACGTTATACAGATAAGTGGACGGCGTCTTGCCGTCGCTCTCCAGACTGCCGTCCATCATTACACTGGAAAAGCCGCTGCGAATCGCCACCTGGCATATCTCGGGCGAAGCGCCGTGATCCTGATGCATGCAGAGCGGGATATGCGGATATCGCTCGATGGCGGCTTCCACCAGCTTGCGCAGAAACGCCTCACCGGCGTAGCCGCGCGCACCGGCCGATGCCTGCAGAATCACGGGGCTGTCGACTTCGTCGGCCGCCTGCAGAATGGCGTGTATCTGCTCCATGTTGTTGACATTGAACGCAGGCAGGCCGTATTGATGCTCCGCTGCGTGATCGAGCAATTGCCGCAATGAAATCAGTGCCATCGTACTACCCCCGCATTCCGTCACATTCGGCAAGCCGGCAGTCTGCCGACATTTTGTCGAGCAGTAGCGGCAGCTCGCCCATATCCGCAATCATTCTGTCCGCCCCCGCCTCGCCGATATCGCGCCCGCCGTTATAGCCATAGGGCACGACCCAGCAACGCACGCCTGCCGCTTTCGCGGTGGCGACATCAATATCCGAATCGCCGACGAACAGGCTTTCCTCCGCACGCACTGCCAGCGTTTGCAGGCAATGCCGCACCATGGCCGGATCCGGCTTTTTCACCGGCAAGGTATCGCCGCTCACCACCAGCGCAAAGAAATCGCTCATGCCATGCGTTTTCAGCACGCGGCGGGTAAAAACGGATTCCTTGTTGGTAATCACCGCTTGCAGGACACCGGCCGCGCGGAAATGCTGCAGCGTTTCCATGACCTGCGGAAACGGCCGGCTGCTGGTGCCCACCGTCTGCTGATAAAAGCGCGTGAAAGTCTGCATCGTCTCTTCATAGGTCGGCCCCGGCGCAATGGTCTGCCAAGCGTTGCGCATCAACTGCGCGGCGCCATGACCGACCCAGGATTTCACCGTAGTCTCCGGAACTGCCTGAGCGCCGTAATGGGCCAGCGTCAGGTTGACGGCAGCGGCGATCTCGCTCGCAGTATCAAGCAAGGTGCCATCGAGGTCGTACATGATCAGCCTGATCATGCCTGCCTCAGCTGCATCAGACGTTGAATCATGGGCGTGAAAATCAACTGCATGGCCAGGCCCATCTTGCCGCCCGGGATCACCAGCGTATTGGGGCGGGTCATCATGGAATCGTGCAGCATGTTGAGCAGGTAGGGAAAATCGATGCCCTTGGGGTTGGCGAATCGGATCACCACCATGCTCTCGTCCGGGCTGGGAATATCCTTGGCAATGAAGGGGTTGGAAGTATCCACCGTCGGCACCCGCTGGAAATTGACGTGCGTGCGCGAAAACTGCGGGCAGATATGGTGAATGTAATCCGGCATGCGGCGCAGGATGATATCGACGACCGCCTCGGACGAATAACCGCGCATCTTGCGGTCACGATGCATTTTCTGGATCCACTCCAGGTTGATGATGGGCACGACGCCGACCAGCAAATCGACATGTTCGGCGACGTTGGCTTCAGGCCCGACATAACCGCCGTGCAGACCTTCGTAGAACAGCACATCGGCCTCCGGGTCGCTGTCGCGCCATGGCGTCAGCGTGCCGCCCTTCTGTCCGTATGGCAAACCTTCTTCATCGGTGTGGATGTATTTGCGCACCTTGCAACGCCCGCTCTCACCGAAAGTTCTGAAGGTATCGGCCAGCTCCGGCAACAGATTGGCATCCGGACTGAAATGGCTGAAGTAGCTGCCGGGAATCTTGTTGTATTTTTCCAGCTCGGCATCCATCTCGCGGCGTTCATAACGATGCATGGAATCGCCCTCGATCACCTGCGCGCGAATGCCGTCGCGCCGGAAGATATGCTGGAAACTGTTCATCACCGTCGTGGTGCCGGCGCCGGAGGAACCGGTTATCGCAATCACTGGGTATTTTCTCGACATGGCGGTTTCCTGTCAGATTACATATAGAAAGAACGGTCACTGAAGAACGGCATCTTGTCGCTCTCACCGTGGCCCTGGTCATATTCGCGGTGATAGCGCTCGACGCGCAGCACCTCGTTGCCGGAGCCGATCACCACCGGCATGCGCTGATGCACGTTATCCGGCACAATATC
>JBEDHT010000011.1:0-2546 GCA_041174025.1 Pseudomonadota bacterium | reverse complement strand
GTATCAGATTAGGGGTAACCCAAACTCCTGTTAAGGGATTTGATCAAATCCAGCAGAACAGGAAGGTCATGCAAAATCAATCCGCAAATCTCGATTCGGCCATTCGCGATTTCGATAACGGCGGGTTGCTGGCGAAGTATTTCTTGATGCCGGAGAGGATGGAGGCGGCCATTTTGTCCTGATAGCCGGGATCGTTGAGGCGCTTTTCTTCTTCCGGGTTGCTGATGAAGGCGGTCTCGACCAAGATGGAGGGAATGTCGGGCGCTTTCAGCACGGCAAATCCGGCCTGTTCTACGCGCGGTTTGTGCAGGCGGTTGATTTCGCCGATGTGGCCGAGCACGGCCTGGCCGAGTTTGAGGCTGTCGTTGATGGTGGCGGTTTGCGAAAGATCGAGCAGCGTGCGGGCCAGATGCGGGTCCTTGACGTTGATGCTGACGCCGCCAATCAGGTCGGCTTCGTTTTCTTTCTGCGCCAGATATCGCGCAAAGGCACTGGTGGCGCCACGTTCGGAGAGCGCGAAGACGGAGGAACCGTTGGCTTCACGGCGGGTAAAGGCATCGGCGTGAATCGAAATGAAGAGATCGGCCTGCACCTTGCGTGCCTTCTGCACGCGGCTGTTGAGCGGCAGGAAAAAGTCGCCGTCGCGCGTGAGAATGGCGCGCATGTTGGGTTCGCGGTCGATCTGTGCCTTGAGTTTTTGCGCGATGGAGAGCGTGATGTCCTTTTCCCTGCTGCCTCTGGCGCCGATGGCGCCGGGGTCTTCGCCGCCGTGGCCGGGGTCGATGACAATGGTGACCATGCGGCCGTCATAGGGTTTGTCTATTGCTTTATCCGCCGGTTTGTCTTTGGGTTTTTCGGCGCCGGTCGAAGTTTGCGGCAATGCGGGCGGAATGTTGGCGGCTATGGCCGGCTCCGGATTAGCTGCGGCAGGCGGGCTGGTGCTGGCGATTTCCGGCGTCATTTCGAGGCTGGGCGCGGTTTGCAAGCCATCGCGCTGTTGTAGCAGCGCCATCAGCGGGTCAACCAGCGGGTAGATGTCGAGCACGAGCCGGTGCTGGTATTCGCCTGCCGGCGGTAGCTGAAAGATTTCAGGACGGATGTCGGCTTTGAGATCGACCACCACGCGCACGACCCCGGGCTTGAAGTTGCCGACGCGCACCTGGCGGATATAGGGATCATCAGGCTGTATCTTTTCAGAAAGGCTCTTGAGTTCCGGGCTGATATCCGCCTGCTGCAGGTCAATCACCAGCCGTTCGGGATCCTTCAGCGTGATCATGCTGTGGACGATGGGCTGCGTGGCTTCGAGAGTGATGCGGGTGTAATCGGCTGCAGGCCAGACGCGGGTGGCAGTAATGGTAAGCGCGGCGTTGGCGATGCCGGACAACAGCAGGATGCCGAGAAGCCCGGCGACTGTCAGGATGGTGCGTGCGCTAAATAATCTCATCGTTGCCCGTTTTTGCAATCATGGCCTCCAGACATGCTACCGCCTGATTTGAATTGGCGCGAATATGCAGTGCTCTGCCGGTGTTTTCAGGGCTGAGACTGACATCGATATCCGCTTGCGGAATCAGATCACCCGCTTTTTCCGGCCACTCGACCAGGCAGATGGTCTGCGGGTTGAAATAATCCCTGAAGCCCGCTGCATCCCATTCTTCCGGATCGGCAAATCTATACAAGTCAAAGTGATAGATATTGAACCTCGAAATCACATAAGGTTCAACCAATGTGTAGGTCGGGCTCTTGACTTTGCCTGCATGCCCCAGCCCATGCAACAGGCCGCGCACGAATGTGGTTTTGCCGGCACCGAGATCGCCGTGCAGATAAATGGTCAGGCCGGACATCAAGACTTCGGCGAAACGGGCGCCTGCAGCCAGTGTCGCTGCTTCATCCGGCAGGTAACGTGTAAAATCCTTGCTCATGTTTAATCCAAACGACCTATCCGGCCTCGCCGCCGACATCAAGCGCTGGGGCATCGAGCTCGGCTTCAGTGCGATAGGCATTGCCGATACTGATCTGGGCCAGGCTGAAGAGGCGCATCGCGACTGGTTGGCTAAGGGGTTTCATGGTGCTATGGATTATATGGCAAAACATGGCGATAAACGAACCCGGCCGGCCGAACTGGTGCCGGGCACGGTGCGCATCATCTCGGCTCGCATGGATTATCTGCCGCCGGATGCGAAGGACAGCGAAACCGTCATGCAGGATGGCGAGCGCGCCTTCATTTCGCGTTATGCGTTGGGGCGCGATTATCACAAGGTGTTGCGCAGCCGCCTGCAAAAGCTGTGCGAGCGCATAAGCACCCGCGCCGGCGATTTCGGTTATCGCGTGTTTACCGACAGCGCACCGGTGCTTGAGGTCGAGCTGGCGCAGAAAGCCGGGCTCGGCTGGCGCGGCAAGCACACCCTGCTGCTGTCGCGCGAGGCCGGCTCCTGGTTTTTTCTGGGGGAAATCTATACCGACCTGCCGCTGCCGGTAGATACGCCGGGGCAGAACCATTGCGGCACCTGCCGGGCCTGCATCGACATCTGCCCGACGCAGGCCATTGT
>JBEDHT010000010.1:0-6571 GCA_041174025.1 Pseudomonadota bacterium | reverse complement strand
AAGTATTGCTGATGATCAACGGGTTTGGCGCAACGCCTTCCATGCAGCTTTACCTGCTCTACCACAGTGCGGCAAAACTGCTGGCGGCGCACGGTCTCACCATCAGCCGTTCGCTGGTCGGCAACTACACCACAGCGCTGGACATGGCGGGTGCCTCAGTGACGGTGTGCGTGCTGGACGACGAGATCAAACAGCACTGGGATAGTCCGGTGCACACTGCTGCCCTTCGTTGGGGCTGCTGAGAAAGTACTTGTTGATTGTCATACCGGCGCAGGCCGGTATCCAGTGTTTTTGTTTGACCGGGTTTGGGCCGGCGCAGAAACGACTAAACCGAATAAATCAGGGTTTCCCTAGAAGAAGCCGAGCGCGTTAGGGCTATAGCTCACCAGCAGGTTCTTGGTCTGCTGGTAGTGATCCAGCATCATGCGGTGATTCTCGCGGCCGATACCTGATTGCTTGTAGCCGCCGAAGGCAGCGTGTGCGGGATACAGGTGGTAGCAGTTGGTCCATACACGACCCGCTTGAATGCCACGACCCATGCGGAAAGCGCGGGCACCGTCACGGCTCCAGACACCGGCGCCGAGGCCGTACATGGTGTCATTGGCAATCGCCAGGGCTTCTGCTTCGTCCTTGAATGTGGTGACGGAGAGCACAGGTCCGAAGATTTCTTCCTGGAAAATGCGCATCTTGTTGTGACCCTTGAACACGGTCGGCTCGATGTAGTAACCCTCGCTGAGGTCGCCCGGCAGTTTTGTTTGTACGCCGCCGGTGAGTAGTTGAGCGCCTTCTTCCTTGCCCAGGTTGATGTAGGACATGATGATCTCGACCTGTTCGCTCGAAGCCTGTGCGCCGATCATGGTGCTGCTGTCGAGCGGGCTGCCCTGCTTGATGGCCTTGACGCGCTTGAGTGCGCGCTCCATGAACTTGTCGTAGATGGATTCCTGGATCAGCGCGCGGCTCGGACAGGTGCAGACTTCGCCCTGGTTGAGCGCGAACAGCGCGAAGCCTTCCAGACACTTATCAAAGTAAGCATCGTCGGCGTCCATGATGTCTTCAAAGAAGATATTGGGCGATTTGCCGCCGAGTTCCAGTGTCGATGGAATCAGATTCTGCGATGCGTATTGCATGATCAGGCGACCGACCGAGGTGGAGCCGGTGAAGGCGATCTTGGCGATGCGCGGGCTGGTCGCCAGCGGTTTGCCGGCTTCAACGCCATGACCGTTGACGATGTTCAGCACGCCAGGTGGCAGCAGGTGTTCGATCAACTCCATGACGACCATGATCGAAGCCGGGGTCTGTTCCGCCGGCTTCATGACGATGACGTTACCTGCGGCCAGCGCCGGGGCCAGCTTCCAGGCGGCCATCAGGATGGGGAAATTCCAGGGGATGATCTGGCCGACGACGCCGAGTGGCTCATGGAAATGGTAGGCCATGGTTTCGTGGTCGATCTCGCTGATGCCGCCTTCCTGCGCGCGGATGGCACCGGCGAAATAGCGGAAATGGTCGATTGCCAGCGGGATGTCGGCGTTCATGGTCTCGCGGATAGGCTTGCCATTGTCGATGGTTTCGGCGATTGCGATCTTTTCCAGATTGGCTTCCATCACATCGGCGATTTTCAGCAGGATATTGGAGCGCGTAGTCGTCGAGGTTTTTCCCCAGGCTTCGCGGGCGGCGTGTGCAGCGTCCAGTGCGAGATTGATGTCTTTTTCATTGGAGCGTGCAATCTGGCAGAAGGGTTTGCCGGTGACCGGGCTGATATTTTCAAAATATTGGCCATCAACCGGGGCTACCCATTTGCCGCCAATGAAATTGTCGTATTTCGCTTTATACGGGATTGCTACCCCCAGATTTTTCAAGCTTTCAAGACTCATTACTTCACTCCTTGGAAATTATGTTATCGACACTTCAGACTACTGCTCTGAGCCTGTTGAATTTAGTGTGTGGATACTTATAGCAGAATGCGTGCCTGAATTTCATGTGCGGTTAGCGATTGATTCTTAGGCATTTATTCCGGCTTTTGATTGTGTTTTATTTTTTTGGCATGCAGAATGAGACACTTGATATTGTCAAATTGAGACATTTGAGACGAATGTTGAGACTTTTATGAGCCGTCCTAATTACGTTCACCGCATCCGTAGCGCTCGCGAACAATTGCTCGATAGTGGCGAGATTCCCGAAGGATTGCTGCCCGACCCGATCCAGCGTTCATGGGAGCGTTGCCTGGAAACCGGCCTCAGCGTCAAGCTGCGGCCGGAAACCGAGCCTGCGGCACTCAATCAGCTGAATGAATTGCGCGAGCGCAATTCGCGGCTGCTGACGCAGGCGCAGCCGGAGATGGAGAGTCTCTACTCGCATATCGCCGGGACGCAAAGCATGGTGATTCTGAGTGATGCGGACGGCACCATTCTGCACGCGCTGGGTGATCAGGATTTCATGAGCAAGGCGCAGCGCGTAGCACTGCAACCGGGTTTCAGCTGGCGCGAAGATATCTCCGGCACCAACGCCATCGGTACTGCCCTGATCGAAAAGAACCCCGTGTTCGTGATGGGGGCTGAACACTACTTCGAAGAAAACGCTTTTCTGAACTGTTCGGCCTCGCCGATTCTTGATCCGCACGGCAGCGTCATCGGCGTGCTCGACCTATCTGGTGATCACCGGCAGCCACAGGAGCATACGATGGCACTGGTGCGCATGTCGGCCTTGATGATCGAAAACCGGCTGTTCAATGCCAATTTCGCTACCGATGTCACTATCCGCTTTCATACCCGGCCCGAGTTCATCGGCACCTTGTGGGAGGGCATCGCCGTGTTCTCTCCCGACGGCAAGTTGCTGGCGATCAATCGTACCGGTGCGTTTCAGCTCGGCATCAACGAGCAAAAAGTGGCAGGTATCGAATTCGACCAGCTGTTCGAAATGACATTGCCGGCTTTTCTCGATACTGCACGCCGCGCATTGTCGAACCACGCCAATCTGGTGCTCAGGAACGGCTTGCGCCTGCATGTAAAAGCTGACCCCGGCATGCACACCCTCGCCTCGGCAATCTCGATGCCGGCAGCAAAAGATGAAGCGCATCATCAGGGGCGGCATGGGTTTGCACAAGCGCATGTGCAGGACCCATTGGCGTTGCTCGATACCGGTGATGCGATGCTGCAAAAAACCATCGCACGGGCGCGCAAGGCGCTCGGGCATGACATTCCGATTCTGATCGAAGGCGAAACCGGCACCGGCAAAGAATTGCTGGCGAAAGCCATCCATGAATCCGGCAAGCGCAAACAGGGGGCTTTCGTCGCCATCAACTGCGCTTCGATTCCGGAAGGCCTGATCGAATCCGAACTGTTCGGTCATGAGGAAGGTGCCTTTACCGGCGCGCGCCGTCGCGGTGCAGTAGGACGTATCCAGCAGGCGCATGGCGGCACGCTCTTTCTCGATGAAGTCGGTGAGATGCCGTTCGCGCTGCAGGCCAGGCTTCTGCGTGTGATTCAGGAGCGCGAGATTGTGCCGCTCGGCAGCAATAAACGTATCAATGTGGATATTTCAATTATCGCCGCAACCAACCAGCGCCTGCGTGAACGGGTGAAACAGGGCGAGTTCCGCGAGGATCTGTATTACCGGCTCAACGGTTTGCGCCTCACGTTGCCGCCTTTGCGCGAGCGGAGTGATTTGCAGGCCTTGATTCAACGCATACTGGAAGAGAATCTGGATAGAAAGGACATCGTCATTGAACCCGATGTGCTCGCTTTGTTGCAGCGACATCCCTGGCGCGGCAATGTGCGTCAGCTATTCAATGTATTGCGTTCGGCCATGGTCTTCATGGAAGACAACGTTCTGAAGGTGCAGCATTTGCCGGAGGATTTTTTCGAAGAGCTGGAGAGCACTGCTGCGGCAGCGCCGTTCATCAAGCTCGACAACGCCAGCATGGTCAATACCGAAGCTGCACTCATCAGGCATGCGCTCAACTCGCATGACGGCAATATGGCCGCTGCCGCGCGCCAGCTTGGCATCAGCCGTGCCACCATCTACCGCAAGGCAAAACAACTTGAGTTGATTTAAATTAAGCGTCGGGATGAGCCAAGCCCGGCGAAAACAGGTAACATAGCGCCCGTTATATATATGTAAATATAGACGATGGCGTTCATATGTATCTGCGGCTATATTCATACGGATTGTCATCAAGGAGACCCCCCATGAAACAAAAACCTGTTTTGCATTCTTTCCTTTTGCTTGCGGTGCTGGGCATGTCAGCGCAGGCGCATGCAGGCAGTGATGATGCCGAAGCGCGTATCAAGGCGCTGGAAAAGCAGTTGCAGGCGCTGAGTCAGGAACTGGCGGCGATGCAGCAGCAGATGGCAAGCAACAAGGATGAGAAGATCAAGGCGCAAGGCAAAAGCACAGGGACTCCGGTGCTGGCGTCTTTCAAGGATGGCATCACATTCGAGGATGGTAGCGGGAACTGGAAAATGGCAATCAATGGGCGGGTGCAGGCGGATTATCGTCAGTTCTCGCCGGATGAGGATGCCGCTGATACCTTCAGCCTGCGCCGCGCACGGCTGGGCGCCACGATGACGTTTTACAAGGATTACGCGGTGCGGGTTGAAGGCGAATATTCCGGGAGCAGCACGAGCCTGACCTATGGCTATCTCGACATCAATACCTTGCCCATGGCCAAAATCCGTATCGGGCAGTTCAAGCCGACGCTGGGCCTGGAGCGGACCATGAGCACCAATTTCCTGGATTTTCAGGAGCGCTCGATGGCGGATGCCTTGCTGGGCAGCAGTTATGACAGAGGCGTCATGGTACATGGCGCTCCGTTTACCGGTACTACTTACAGCATCGCTTATGTCAACGGCTCGGGTTCGGTGGACGAGACCAACGCCAAAAATGACGGCAAGGATGTCATCGTCAGGTTGACTGGTAATGTTGCTGAAATGGCTGGGTGGAAAGACAGTATTCTGCATGTCGGCGGTTTTTATGCCGATGGCAATCAGGGTTCGCGCAATCAATCCGGCTTCATTCCGACCCAGCGTACCGAGGGGCGCGGTTTGACATTTTTTGCAACCGAAAACTCGAATGCTTTCAGCCAGAATGTTGACCGCAGCAGAAGCGGGCTCGAAGCAATTGCGGCATACGGCCCGTTCAAGCTGCAAGGCGAGTATATCCGTACCGAATTCGAGGGTGACGGTTTTGAGCGTGACATGAGCGCCTGGTATGCCAGCGCAATGTGGAATATCACAGGCGAGAAGTTTGCAGCGAGTTACCAGAACGGTGTCATGAGCCGGCTCCGCCCGAATCAGAATTTCAAGACCGGTACTGACGGATGGGGTGCCTGGCAGGCCGGTATTCGCTACAGCCGGTTCGATGCATCGGATTTCATGTCCGGTAACGCATCAGGAACCGGCGTCCTGCTCAACAATCCCGGAGGCACATCGGATGGTTTGCTGGTGGCGACCAATGAAGCGGATGCCTGGACTGTGGGGGTGAACTGGATACTGAATCCCAATGTCCGGCTGGTGGCCAATCTGACACGCACCAACTATGACACGCCGGTACTTGTGCGTGTGAATGGCGACAACAAGTCGCTGGACAAGGAAGATGCGCTGACCATGCGCGCCCAGTTTGATTTCTAGGGAAGCGCTGATTAAATGGTTACGCGAGCGAATTGCTGCGTTGCGTGGTACTCACAACCTCGCCGTATAACGCATACTGTGGCTTCGGCCGCTACGCTTAACCTGCTACCGCAGGTTAGCCTGCGCCGAAACACTGCGTTAGTTTTCTCGGCTGCTGCGTTCCGGGCGCCTTTGGCGTGTGAATAATGCGCTTCAGCGCATATATTCCACGGACACGACCCTTGCGGGTGTGGCATCAAGGTCGCGACGCAGGAGCGGGCCCTTGATGGACATGCCCCTTGCGGGTGCACTTCATCCCGCTCACTCATTTAATCAGTGCTTCCTTAGCGATATTGAATGACAGATACACCGGCATGACAGCAAAAAGCCCCGGCAAAACCGGGGCTTTTTCATGGCTGCAGCATGCTGCTATTTTTTCTCGGGCGCTGCGGCTTTTTTGACTTTGCCTACGGTCAGGTCGGCGCGCATCTTGTCGATGCTGGCTTTACCCAGTCCTTTGACGTTCTCCAGTTCATCGACCGATTTGAACGCGCCGTTCTTTTTACGGTAATCGACAATCGCCTGTGCCTTTTTCGGGCCGATGCCGTTAACCGCCTCCAGTTCGGCAACGGTCGCCGAATTGATATCGACTGCGGCCCAGGCCGGGGCAATGGAAAAAGCCAGGAGACTTGCAATAACTAGTAGTAGTTTCTTCATTTTTATTGCTCCTACATAGAATTGAAAAACCGACCCGAGATGGCCGGCAGCATTTGCAAAACCTATTCAAACAAAAGTTATGCAAACGAACAATACACCAATTTCTAGCGGAGTTGAAGTTCCTGATGAATGGCTTGCAGGGCAGATAGCGGGTTTTCTGACTGCGTAACCGGGCGGCCGATGACAAGATAATCGGCCCCATTGGCGATGGCCTGGGCGGGCGTGACCACGCGTGATTGGTCGTCGAGGCT
>JBEDHT010000009.1:0-2539 GCA_041174025.1 Pseudomonadota bacterium | reverse complement strand
CGGAATGGATTTATCCTCGAAGCCGGTTCTGCCGCGCGAATCACTTTCGCAGGCCCGCAGAAATTCCATGAAGCGTTGCGGCTGGCGGATGGCATCGGTGTCCTGCAGAAAACGCACTTTGGTATCGGGCCGCATTTCATCAACGCGGTAAACCTTGCCGTGGAATCTGGCGACGACATGGGCGAGTTCCTTGCAGTCGTTGGGGACGCGCAGACGCTGACAGACATGCTTGAGCAGATCGACGCTGCGTTCTTCATGGCCGATGTGGCGCGGCAGCATGTCCTTCGGTGTGGTGCCCTTGCCGAGATCGTGAGTCAGCGCCGCGAAACGCACCGGCAGGGAGTAACCTTGCGCGGCGGCATAATCCACCACCATCATGACGTGCACGCCGGTATCGATTTCCGGATGATGTTGCGGCGGCTGCGGCACGCCCCAGAGACGGTCGAGCTCGGGCAGGATGACCTTCAAGGCGCCACAGGCGCGCAGCACTTCGAACATGCGTGAAGGCCTGGTTTCCATCAGACCTTTGGCCAGCTCCTGCCAGACACGTTCCGGCACCAGCGCGTCGACTTCGCCGTTTGCGACCATCTGCCGCATCAGCTGCATGGTTTCTGCGGCAACGTTGAATTCAGTGAATCTGGCGGCAAAGCGGGCGGCGCGCAGAATACGCACGGGGTCTTCGACAAAGGCCGCGCTGACATGGCGCAGCACTTTGTTGCGGACATCGGCCTGACCGTTGTAGGGATCGATCAGCGTGCCGTCTTCAGCGCGGGCGATGGCGTTGATGGTCAGGTCGCGCCGCGCCAGGTCTTCTTCCAGCGTGACATCGACATCGGCATACACCTGAAAGCCCTTGTAGCCTTTGGCTGTCTTGCGTTCAGTGCGCGCGAGGGCGTACTCCTGCTGCGATTCGGGATGGAGAAAAACCGGAAAATCCTTGCCGACCGGGCGGTAACCCAACGCGACCATCTGCTCCGGCGTGGCGCCGACGACGACGTAATCGCAGTCCTTGACCGGCAATCCGAGCAGCGCATCGCGCACTGCGCCGCCGACCTGATATACCTTCATCTGCTGGTCCGTCAGCCGCAAGCGGCCCTGCTAGCGGCCAGCCATGCCGCGAAAGCGGTTATAGGCAGCACGCGGCGTGTCGTTGGCGAGATATTCCGGCACGATGGCTTCGATGGCGGTCGGCTTGATGCCGAGCTCGGGCGCAATCGCTGTCTGGCAGACGCTATCGACCTGCATGGAATAGAAGTTGTCGCGCGTCATCAGCTTGACCGGCAGCTTCTCCATCGCATATGCCTGCCAGTAAGAAAGTTTATCGTTGAGGCCGACAATCCTGCGCTTTTTGCCGAGCACGAAAATGACGAACTCGACCAGTTCGCGCAGGGTATAAACACGCGGCCCGCCGAGCTGGTAGGTCTTGCCGTAGGTGTCGACGTTGTCGAGACTGTTGACGAAGGCATCGGCCACGTCCTCGACCCAGACCGGCTGGAATTTGGCATCGGGTTTGGCCAGCGCGACCACAGGCATCAGCTTGACGACGGTGGCGAACAGATTGAGAAAGCTGTCGTCACGGCCAAAGATCACAGAAGGCTGGAATATGGTGATATTGATGCTGCCTTTGTGCGCCATCACCGCCGCTTCGCCCGCCGCCTTGGAGCGGAGATAAGCGCTAGGCGCATCGGGACTGGTTTGCAACGCGCTCATGTGCAACAGACGGCGGATGCCGTGACGTTCGCAGAGTGCGGCAACGCGCGCCGGTAACTGATGGTGCATCTGCTCGAAGGTGACTTTCGCGCTTTCATGCAGGATGCCGATGAGATTGATGACGGCATCGCAGCTTTGCATGTGCGAGCCGAGTTCGGCATCGCTGAGGATGTCGCACTCCACCACCTGCACATTGGGCAGCAGCGTGAGGTGTTTGGATTTTTCCCGGCGCCGGCTCAGGACCTTGACGGCATATCCCGCCGCGCTCAGCTTGTGCACGATGGCACTGCCGACAAACCCCGAACCCCCTAAAACACATACCTGATTAATACGCATTGATATCCTCGATTTGTTATTCCGGCGTCTCGCTCACTGCTGCGCCCGTATTTGCCGGCACCGTGCCCAGCCGCTCGGTCAGCGGCTTGGTTCGGTGCCCCATCTGCTGGGCATAATAATACGCGTTGGCCATGACTTTTTTCACATAATCGCGCGTTTCCGTGAACGGAATCGTATCGGCGTAGATCGGCCCGTCCAGCGGTTGTTGTGCCGCCCAGCGCTTGGGCCGCGATGGTCCGGCGTTGTACGCCGCCGTCGCCATCAGCGCCTGACCATCCATTCTGTCCAGCGTGTAGCGCATGTAGTGGGTACCGAAGCGCATATTGGTATCGAGCTGGGTAATCATGGCCGGCTGGTAGCCGGTCATGCCCAGCCGCTTGGCGATCCATTTGGCGGTCGCGGGCATGACCTGCATGAGGCCGGAAGCGCCGGCACTCGACCTGGCGACGCCGATAAAGCGGCTTTCCTGCCGGATCAGTCCATAGACCCAGGC
>JBEDHT010000008.1:0-2605 GCA_041174025.1 Pseudomonadota bacterium | reverse complement strand
GGCTTGATGCCGGGCGGCTGGTCTATGCTCAGCTGCTCCAGAATGGAAAGATGCAGGCTCATGTGCAGAAAAGGATTGGTCTCGCCCATTTCGGGGAAATAGGCCTGTTCCAAATAGCGGTCCGGCGTATCGAGCACCTGATGATACTCCGGGTGCATCTGCATCACCTCCAGCGCAATCGCTTCCAGATCACTCAAAGGTTGCCTGGCCTTGAACTTCGACCAGGCATCAAAAAAGAATTGCCGCACCTGATCGCGGCTCGGGTTGAATAATGCCACCGCTATGCTCCCGTTTTTCCTGGCGGCTCGCTACGCGAAAAGAGGCCGAGAACGGCCGAATATTCGAGCAGCTCGCAGCCGGTTTGCTGTCCACCGTTGACCGGCGCAATCTCACCGTTACCATAAAAGCCGATGATGGGCATGCCGGGAAAACGCTGACGCAATGAGAGCAGATCGCGGTCCAGGCCGCCGTAAAAATACGGGCCTCGCCCCAGGCAGGAAAAGAAAAGTCCGAATTCGGGTTTTACGCCCAGACTCGTTTGCAGATTGGATGCCGTTTGCTGGAGATCGGCCACGGCCATTTCGGTATCCCGCATGGCCCAGCTGAGATACTGCCCCTTGCTCAAGGGCTTGGCCAATGTGACCGAGTTGTCATCTTCGTTACCGCTGATCAGTGAAGCAACCTGATAATTACCTGCGCTGATGGCTTCCGGCGTATCGGCAAAAATCGCCATGACGTAATGCATCGGTAGCGTGTCATAGCCTGTGCGTGCGGTATTGAGGGAAGCCAGCGCTTGTTTGTCGTCCAGCATGACGAGGTCGAGGCCGTTGACTTTGCTCACCGCTCGCGGCAGGTTGAGCACCCGCAAGCCGTGCGATGCAGCCACAGCACCGCGCACGCCGCGCAATGCAGCTTCACAGTGACCGAGCGCGGAACCCTTGCCGAACTGCCAGACAGAAAACGGTCCCTGCCCGATCGCATCGCCGGAAACACCGCCAAAACGTATGCCGGGTGCGGTCATCCAGGTCGTATTGAGCGCATTCGGTGCCGCCAGGGTCAGCAGCAACTGTTTGCCATCAGTAGCCGAGGGCGGTTCCAGTCCGATCGGATCAGGGAACACCATGGCCGCAACAGCCGGGGCATCCAGCACCCAGTCTTCCTCGGTATAGAGTCCCATGGCCGAGCAGCCGACCACGCGGGTGCAATTGGCCGTTTTTGCGGCTGCTTTCAGCGCGGGCTGCGGGTCTCGTGCAAATTCCGAAGTCAGGATCAGCAGTACACTGCTGGCGACCTGAATACCGGCGCGCTGCATGGCCGACTCGACGGCTCTGGCGGCCAGCGCGGGAACTGGCTCGCTGCCCGTGGCAAGTCCGGTAGCAACGCGCATCATGCGCGCGCCTCCTGCAGTGGCAGGCTCTTGGCCTTGTATTCGCACAAATCGGCAATCACGCAGATTTCGCATTTGGGTTTGCGTGCGATGCACACGTAGCGCCCATGCAGAATGAGCAAATGGTGCGCATCACGCAAATATTCGGCAGGCACGGTTTTCATGAGTTTCTTTTCGACTTCCAGCGGCGTTTTTCCCGGTGCAAGTCCGGTGCGGTTGCCGAGCCTGAACAGGTGCGTATCGACGGCAATAGTGGGTTTGCCGAACGCCGTGTTCAATATGACATTGGCTGTTTTGCGGCCGACACCGGGCAGTTTCTCCAGCGCCTCGCGCGTTTCCGGCACCTGACCGTCATGCAGATCGAGCAGACGCTGGCAGGTTGCGATCACGTTTTTGGCCTTGCTGCGATAAAGGCCGATGGTCTTGATGTAAGATTCCAGCCCCTCCACGCCCAACGCCAGTATGGCAGCCGGCGTATTGGCAACGGGGAACAACCTGGCCGTCGCCAGATTGACGCCCTTGTCCGTGGCTTGCGCCGAGAGGATCACGGCGATCAGCAGCTCGAATGTCGAATGATGCACCAGCTCGGTGGTCGGTTCGGGAATGGCAGCACTCAGTCTGCGAAAAATTTCCAGCCGCTTTTTCGCATTCATTGCTGAGCGGGCCCGATCAGTGGCTGCTTGCCGGCGCCAGAGGCAGATTGCCGGACTGGGCAGCGGCGAGCTTGCGTTGTTCGACCCAATTCCTGCCGGCGATCAGCAAAGCCAGGCCGATAAAAGCGCCGGGCGGCAGAATCGCCAGCAGAAAGCCGTGATAGTCGGGAATGACCGTCACGATGAATTGTGCCGCGTTCGGACCGAACACCAGATCAATGCCGGAAAACAGAGTGCCCTTGCCGGCCAGCTCACGCATGCCGCCAAGCAGGCTCAGAACCAGCGTCAGGCCGATACCCATCATGAAACCATCCAGCACCGACGGTACCGGCTCGTTCTTGGCAGCAAACGACTCGACGCGGGCCAGAACGATACAGTTGACCACGATCAGCGGAATGAAAATACCGAGCACCTGATGCAACGGCAGGGCGAACGCATTGATGAGAAGATCGATCACGGTCACCAGTGCTGCAATCACCAGTATGAATACCGGCACACGGATTTCGTCGGGAATATAGCGGCGCACCGGCGATACCGCGCCATTGCTCGCGGCCATCACCAGCGC
>JBEDHT010000007.1:0-2750 GCA_041174025.1 Pseudomonadota bacterium | reverse complement strand
TTTTCAGGTAGAGCGTGTAGGTGTCGGCCAGCAGATTCGAGAGGCCCTCGGCAATTTTCTTGCGGTCTTTTTCGTTGATTCCGATATCCATTCTGTTCTCCTTTTGCACGGTATTTAGTGAAACTTGCGTTGATCTTTCAATCATAGTGGCGCATCAGGCGCGCGACAAACCCGTCAATGACTTTCTTGCGGCGGCAGATCGAGCGGCACGATGCCGGTCAGATTGGCCTGCAGGATCGCCTGTCTGACGGCTTCGACCGCTTGCGGACGCGGGAAGCTCTTGCGCCAGGCCAGCGCCACGCGGCGCATCGGCGCGGGCTGGTCGAACGGGCGGAAAGCCAGCATGCGGTTTTCTTCACGTGTCGGTACGCAGGCGGTGCTGGGCAGCACAGTCATGCCGACGCCGGATGTCACCATATAGCGGATGGTTTCCAGTGAACTGCCTTCCAGCGTCTGCTGGATGCCGCTGGCGGTCTGCGTGTTGCCCAGGCTGGGGCAGATTTTCAGCACCTGGTCGCGGAAACAGTGGCCGGCACCGAGCAGCAGCACGGTTTCATCGGCCAGTTTTTCCGGTGCTATGGTTTTTTCCGCCGTCCACGGATGGTCGGCCGGCATTGCCAGCTGAAAGGGCTCGTCATAAAGCGCCTGGGTGACGACACCGGGTTCTGAAAACGGCAGCGAAATGATGATGACATCGAGCTTGCCGCGTTTCAGCAGTTCGCGCAGATCGCCGGTGTAACTCTCCTGTACGATCAGCTGCATCGCAGGGGCGCGCTCGCGCAGGATGGGGATGATCTGCGGCAGCAGGTAAGGGCCTACCGTATAAATGGCGCCAAGCCGCAACGGATGGCCGAGCGGATCGCCGCTCTGCTGCGCGATGGTTTTGATGCTGGCAGCTTCTTCCAGAATGCGTGCGGCCTGCGCGACGATCTGTTCGCCGACATGGGTCAGGCTGATCTCGTTGGAAGCACGTTCGAATATCGCAACGCCGAGTTCTTCTTCCAGTTTCTTGATGCCAACGCTGAGCGTCGGCTGGCTGACGAAGCATGCGTCGGCGGCGCGGCCGAAATGGCGCTCGCGGGCAACGGCTACCACATAGCGGAGTTCAGTAAGCGTCATGTCGAACCTGGATTCACTCGAGAAATTTCAGCCTGCTATTTTACGCGGATTTCATCACCTGCGCGGCGCTGGCCGGAGTCTTTTCTCGCTGTTAGAAAGCAGCATTGATGCTGCTATAATCAATTCGTTCAATCCATAGCGCCGGGTCCAGCCATCTTGTTTTTCCAGAAAAAATCGTCAGCAGTCAACAGCCGCCTTGTGAAGCCTGCCGTCAGTGCCGAGAATCCCAAGAAGGCGCGGCTGGTGCGCGAAGCCTGGTGGCTGGCACTGGTTGCGATCGGTGTTTTCCTGGCGCTGATTCTGTTCACCTATCACCGCGATGATCCTTCATGGTCGCACAGCGCCAGCGATGCCGCCCTCATACATAACGCGGGCGGTGCTTTGGGTGCATGGCTGTCGGATATCCTGCTTTACCTGTTCGGATTTTCGGCATGGTGGTTCGTCGTGTTGAGTTTCTATGCGATGTGGCTGGTTTATATCAAGCTCGAAGCCGCCAATAACGAGCAGCCGCTGCTGATTTTCAATATCGTCGGTTTTGGCATGCTGCTACTGGCTTCGGCTACGCTGGAAGCCGGCCATATCATGGCCTTGCCTGCCGAGCTGCCGCTTTCGCCGGAACGCGGCGGACTGATCGGCACCGTCTTTGATGGTTTGCTGCAAGGTCTGCTAGGTTTTGCCGGTTCAACCATGGCGCTGCTACTGCTGTTTGCTGTAGGTTTTAGTCTGTTTACCGGCTGGTCGTGGATATTGATGACGGAAAAACTCGGCACCGCGCTGGAATGGATTTACAGCAGATCCGTCAACAGCTGGCAGGATTGGCAGGACAGAAAGGCCGGCAAGGTTGCAGAGCAATTGCGCAGCGAGTTTGTCGAGAGCGAGCGCAAGCGCACGGAAGACCGGCCGCCGATACAGATCGTCACACCGGCGCTGGAGATTCCCAAAAGCGAGCGGGTGCAGAAGGAGAAGCAGGTCTCCCTGTTCGAAGGCATTCCCGACACGCCGCTGCCGCCGCTGCATCTGCTGGATGAGGCCAAGGGCGAAATTGAAGTGCAGTCGGCCGAGACCCTGGAATTCACCTCGCGGCTGATCGAGCGCAAGCTGATGGATTTCGGTATCGAGGTCAAGGTGATTACGGCGTTGCCCGGCCCGGTCATCACGCGCTACGAGCTGGAGCCCGCAGCCGGAGTGAAGGGTAGCCAGGTCACCAATCTGGTCAAGGATCTGGCGCGCGCGCTTTCCGTCGTCAGCGTGCGCGTGGTTGAAACCATCCCCGGCAAGACCTGCATGGGGCTGGAAATACCGAATCCGAAGCGGCAGATTGTTTTTCTTTCCGAGATTCTCGGTTCGCAGGTCTATCACGATATGCATTCGCCGCTGGCCATCGCGCTCGGCAAGGATATCGCCGGCAAGCCGGTGGTGGCAGACCTGGCGAAAATGCCACACGTGCTGGTGGCAGGTACGACCGGTTCAGGCAAGTCGGTAGCCATCAATGCCATGATTTTGAGCCTGGTCTACAAGGCCGAGCCGAGTCAGGTGCGCCTGATTCTGGTCGATCCCAAGATGCTGGAACTGTCGGTCTACGAAGGCATTCCGCATCTGCTGGCGCCGGTGGTGACCGACATGCGGCAGGC
>JBEDHT010000006.1:0-5343 GCA_041174025.1 Pseudomonadota bacterium | reverse complement strand
CCGTTTTATTTGGCGCGCCCGAAGAGATTCGAACTCCTGACCCCTTGGTTCGTAGCCAAGTACTCTATCCAGCTGAGCTACGGGCGCTTAAGAGAGCCGCATTATACGCGAAAACGGCAATCTGGTGTATCTAAAGATGGCGGAGAGCGAGGGATTCGAACCCTCGATACAGGTTTAAGCCCGTATGCTTCCTTAGCAGGGAAGTGCCTTCGACCACTCGGCCAGCTCTCCGCACGAGGGCGTAACAATACGCGATTACGCCTTAAAAATCAAACCAAATCGGCCTTGTTCAGGCTTCTTCGAGTTCAAATGCCTTGTGTAGTACGCGGACGGCAAGCTCCATGTATTTTTCTTCGATGACGACGGCGATCTTGATTTCCGAGGTGGAGATCATCTGGATGTTGATGCCTTCTTCAGCCAGCGTGCGGAACATCTGGCTGGCGACGCCGACGTGTGAGCGCATGCCGACACCGACGATGGAGACTTTGGCGATCTTGTCGTCGCCGGCAATTTCGCGGGCGCCGATGTGGGCCTGGATGTTGCGCAGGATGTCGAGCGCCTTGTTGAGCTCGTTCTTGTGCACGGTGAAGGTGAAGTCGGTGGTGCCGTCGGCGCCGGTGTTCTGGATGATGATGTCGACGTCGATATTGGCGTCGGCGATCGGGCCGAGAATCTGATAGGCGATGCCGGGGCGGTCGGGTACGCCGAGCACCGTGACTTTGGCTTCATCGCGGTTGAAGGCGATGCCGGAGATGATAGGTTGTTCCATGTTGTCTTCTTCCTCAAACGTGATCAGCGTGCCGTCGCCTTCTTCTTCAAAGCTGGAGAGCACGCGTAATTTAACCTGGTATTTGCCGGCGAATTCGACCGAGCGGATTTGCAGTACCTTGGAGCCCTGGCTCGCGAGTTCGAGCATTTCCTCGAAAGTGATGGATTTGAGTCTGCGGGCTTCCGGCACGATGCGCGGGTCGGTGGTGTAGACGCCGTCGACATCGGTGTAGATCTGGCATTCGTCAGCCTTGAGCGCTGCGGCGAGCGCAACGCCGGTAGTGTCGGAACCGCCACGGCCGAGTGTGGTGATGTTGCCGTGCTCGTCCACGCCCTGGAAGCCGGCGACGACGACGACATGGCCGGAGTTGAGATCGGCGCGTATCTTGGCGTCATCGATGTGCAGAATGCGCGCCTTGGTGAATGCGCTGTTGGTGACGATGCGTACCTGCGTGCCGGTGTAGCTCTTGGCTTTGATGCCCAGGTCCATCAGCGCCATCGCGGTGAGGCCAATGGTGACCTGTTCGCCGGTGGAGACAACAACGTCCAGCTCACGCGGGTCCGGGTCCGTCATGAGTTCCCTGGCCAGCGCGATCAGACGATTGGTCTCGCCCGACATGGCGGAGACCACGACCACGACCTGGTGACCGAGTGCCTTGTAGCGTGCCACACGGCTCGCCAGCGCCTTGATGCGCTCGGGGTTGGCGACCGAAGTGCCGCCATATTTTTGTACGATTAGTGCCATGCAAATTCCTTTAAAAATCTTTCACCACAGAGCGCACAGAGGACACGGAGGGCAGATGCATCAGGAGAAATTCCTCCGTGGGCTCTGTGTTCTCCGTGGTTAATTCAGTTTTTCTTTAACCCAGCTGTTCACGCTCGCCAATGCCTGCTCCAGTTTGGCGGCATCGGTGCCGCCGGCCATGGCCATGTCTGGCCTGCCGCCGCCTTTGCCGCCGACCTGCTGCGCGACATGGTTGACCAGTTCGCCCGCCTTGAT
This sequence comes from Pseudomonadota bacterium, assembly GCA_041174025.1. Lineage (GTDB taxonomy): Bacteria > Pseudomonadota > Gammaproteobacteria > Burkholderiales > Methylophilaceae > UBA6140. The sequence goes on along the minus strand of JBEDHT010000006.1, from coordinate 3,575 downwards.
CTGGCCGGTCAGTGATTGGCTGACCGCAGCAACCAGGCTTACCTTGTCGCCTTCCGTGACCGCCAGCACCAGCGCGCATACGCCGAGTTTGTCCTTCAACTTGTCGGCTACCTCGCGCAGACCTTTTGCATCGACGCCTTCGAGTCTGGCCGCAAGCACCATCACGCCGGAGATTTCAACGGCCTGCTGGGCCAGATCGTCGCCCTGGCTGGAAGCCAGCTTGCCTTTCAGCGCAGCCAGTTCGCGTTCCAGTCCGCGCACCTGGTCGAGCAGTGCATCGACCCGGGCCGGGACTTCGGCACGCACGACCTTGAGCGTACCGGCAACGCCGCCCAGAGTGGTTTCCATCGACTGCATGTAAGCCAGCGCATTCACGCCGGTGACAGCTTCTACGCGGCGCACGCCGGCAGCCACGCCGCCTTCGGCGACGATGCTGAAGAGGCCGATATCGCCAGTGCGCTTGACGTGGGTGCCGCCGCAAAGTTCGCGCGAACTGCCGATATCGAGTACACGTACTTCGTCCCCGTATTTTTCGCCGAACAGCATCATGGCGCCGGTTTTCTGCGCCGCTTCAATCGGCATCACCCGTGCATGGCACTCCGTATTGGCGAGAATTTCCGCATTCACCAGTTGTTCCACACGGCGAATCTGTTCGTTCGTCATCGGTGCGTTATGCACGAAGTCGAAACGCGTTTTGCCGGCATCGACCAGCGAGCCTTTTTGCTGCACATGGTCGCCCAGCACTTCGCGCAGGGCCTTGTGCATCAGGTGTGTGGCCGAGTGATTGCGCATGGTGGCGGTGCGCGCGGCAATGTCTACGCGCGCTGAAACCGTATCGCCTACGCGCAGGCTGCCGGTCTTGACCACGCCGTGGTGACCGAAGACGCTGGCCTGAATTTTTTGCGTGTCTTCTACCGCAAAGATGGCGTTCTCGGCACGGAGTTCGCCGCTATCGCCGATCTGGCCGCCTGATTCGGCATAGAACGGGGTATCGTCCAGCACGACTACGCCCAGCTCGCCTTCGTTGAGCTGGCTTGTGGGGCTGCCGTCCTTGTAGAGCGCCAGAATTTTGCCGCTTGCTTCCAGCGTCTCGTAGCCGTGGAAAGTCGTGGGCTGGCCGTCATATTCGAGATTGGCCGCCATCTTGAATTTGCCGGCGGCGCGTGCTTGTTCCTTTTGCCTGGCCATGGCGGCATCAAAGGCGGCGCTGTCCACGGTGACATTGCGTTCGCGGCAGATGTCGGCGGTGAGGTCTAGAGGAAATCCATAAGTGTCGTGCAATTTGAAAGCGGTTTCGCCATTGAACACGGTCGCGCCGTTTTGTGCCATTTCCGCTAGGTCTGCTTCCAGAATCGCCATGCCGTGTTCGATGGTTTCAAAGAAGCGCTCTTCTTCCTGTTTCAGTACTTCCGTCACGCGTTTTTCGCCGGCCTTGAGTTCCGTATAAGCGTCGCCCATTTCAGCGACCAGATCCGGCACCATCTTGTGAAAGAAGGCAGCGCGGGCGCCGAGTTTGTAGCCGTGGCGGATGGCGCGGCGGATGATACGGCGCAACACGTAACCGCGGCCTTCGTTGCCGGGTATCACACCGTCTGCAATCAGGAAACTGCAGGCGCGGATATGATCTGCGAGTACACGCAGTGAAGGTTGGTCAAGGTTGTTCTGGCCAGTTTCGCGCGCTGCTGCCTTGATCAGGTTCTGGAACAGATCGATTTCGTAGTTGGCGTGCACGCCCTGCAACACGGCGGCGATACGTTCCAGCCCCATGCCGGTATCGACCGAGGGCTTGGGCAGCGGATGCATGACGCCGGCTTCATCGCGGTTGTATTGCATGAAGACGTTGTTCCAGATCTCGATGAAGCGGTCACCGTCTTCGTCAGGTGAGCCTGGAGGCCCGCCGGGGATGTGCGCGCCGTGGTCGTAGAAAATCTCGGTGCAGGGGCCGCAGGGGCCGGTGTCGCCCATCATCCAGAAATTGTCGGAGGCATAGCGGGCGCCCTTGTTGTCGCCGATGCGCACGACTTTTTCCGCCGGTACGCCGATTTCACGGGTCCAGATATCGTAGGCTTCATCGTCTTCGGCGTAGACCGTGACCATGAGTTTTTCCTGCGGAATCCTGAAGACGACTGTCAGCAGTTCCCAGGCGTAGCGAATTGCATCGCGTTTGAAGTAATCGCCGAAGCTGAAATTGCCCAGCATCTCGAAGAAAGTGTGGTGGCGTGCGGTGTAGCCGACATTTTCCAGATCGTTGTGCTTGCCGCCGGCGCGCACGCATTTCTGGCTGGAGGCGGCACGGGTATACGGGCGCTTGTCAAAGCCGAGAAAGACGTCCTTGAACTGGTTCATGCCCGCATTGGTGAACAGCAGGGTAGGGTCACCGGCCGGCACGAGCGAGCTAGATGCGACCACCTGATGGCCCTTGGAGGCGAAAAAATCCAGAAAGGCCTGGCGGATTTCCTTGCTGCTCGGTGTGTTGCTTGGTTTGGTCGTCATTGTTTCACTTCAATCAATCAATATCTTCGTCGGCGTTCAGCACTTTTTTGATTACGTCAAAGCCAAAGCCTCGCCCTTGCAGAAATCTGGCCTGTTTTGCCCAAGCTTCACGATTTTTCGGGGCTTCGCCGAACTTCTTCTGCCATACGGCGCGGGCGTTGACCAGTTCGCTGTCCTTGAGTTCGTCTACGGCTTTCTCGATCAGTGCTTCGGCAACGCCATGTTCGCGCAGTTCGTGGGCCACGCGCACACTGCCGAACCTGGCTTTTCTGGCATGAACAATCTGCTCGGCATAGCGTTCCTCGGAGAGCCAGCCGCACTGTTTGAAATCCTGTAGCAGCGCCGCGATGTCGTCGCCCTCCACGGCATAAGCGCTGAGTTTTTGCGCCAATTCCTTTTCGGAATATTCACGCCGCGCGAGGTAAGCCAACGCCCGTGCGCGCAGGGTGATGAGCGGCTTAGTCGTCAGCCTCGTCTCCCGGTGCAACCGTCATGCCGGCATTCGCCATGTTGGCGTTCTCGCGGATTTTGGCGTCGATCTCGTTGGCGATATCGGCATGTTCTTTCAGATATTCGCGTGCGTTATCCTTGCCCTGGCCGATTTTTTCGCCCTTGTAGCTGTACCAGGCGCCGGCCTTTTCGATCAGTTTGAGATTGGAACCCAGCTCGATGATCTCGCCTTCGCGCGAGATGCCTTCGCCGTACAGAATGTCGAATTCGGCCTGTTTGAACGGCGGGGCGACCTTGTTCTTGACCACCTTGACGCGGGTTTCGGAACCGGTGATTTCGTCACCTTTCTTGATGGCGCCGGTGCGGCGGATATCGAGACGGACAGAAGCATAGAACTTGAGCGCGTTACCACCGGTGGTGGTTTCCGGGTTGCCGAACATGACGCCGATTTTCATGCGGATCTGGTTGATGAAAATCACCAGCGTATTGGTACGCTTGATGTTGGCAGTCAATTTGCGCAACGCCTGCGACATCAGGCGGGCCTGCAGGCCCATGTGGGAGTCGCCCATTTCACCTTCGATTTCGGCCTTGGGTGTGAGTGCCGCGACCGAGTCGACCACAACGATATCGAC
>JBEDHT010000005.1:0-10416 GCA_041174025.1 Pseudomonadota bacterium | reverse complement strand
GATTAATCCCTGATGTTTTGCCCGTTCGCAGAAATCACGCAATTCGCCAATATTGCAATAATCCAGCAGATGCTTGCCGCTCTTGCTTGCCGTATCCAGCATCACACCGTAAAAACGCTGTTGCCGCAGCACCGGTATCAACGACATATCTGGCGTTTCATCGGCCATCAGCACAGCCACCAGACGCGCACGCCCGGCCACCGCACGACTGGCAGCTTCAGCACATGCCTCATGAGCCGCACTGCCAAAAAAGCCGATTTTGACGATATCGACACCCGTTTCTGCCATTTCGGCAACCGCAGCGGCCACCAATTCCGGTTGCATCGGCAGGTCGCCTATGGTTGCACTGGTCGTGCAGCACCCTTTGGCAACGGTGACGATATCTGCAACCGTCTCCAACGGCAACCGCCCCAGCGCACCTGCGGCCGGATTCTTCATATCCAGTATATCCACGCCCGCTTCCAGCGCAATTTCGGCCTCTTGCCGGTTGGTCACGCTCACCAGCAAACCCGTCACGCGATATTCCCCATGTTCCCGGCCGCTTTGTGATTGTCGATACGTTCGATGAGCCATTGCCATGCCTGCATTTCGCGTTCGCCGGCGGTCTTCTCGATTGCAATATTGAGATAGGCGATTTCGGCATCAATCTTTTCCATTGGCAGCATATGCAGGCGGCTGACCAGCACCGCCAGCTCGATAACGGCGGCCTGCGCCCGGTTGAATCCGCGGAACGGCCGATGTTGCACTTCATGGACGACGCGGAACAGCAACTCAGGGCGAATTTCATGTTCACGTATCTCGACCAGTTCCAGCTCACGATGTGTAAGCGCAGATTGCAGTACGACTCCCTTGACCTTTTCCGCCGGTTTCAGCGGCCAATCGCGTCTGCCGGTGAGTGCACCGGCAAATACACGCACGTCGTCGGTCATGTTGATTACCGCAGCACGGTGGTGCAGCAGATTATCCAGGCTGGCAGAAGGTCTGTACGGCGCAATCAGAACAAGGCCCTGTTCTTCACGAATGCCGAAAGGCGCGATATGCGGCTGGCCGTTCGCGTCTAGGCTGGTAATGATGGTTTCATAAATCAGGGGCATGCGGATTATTCCTTGTCCTTTCTGGCCCGTTTTTCTTTCAGCGATGCATCCCGGTGCGCCACGCGTGCTTCAGGAGATTTCTCGACCGTGTTGCAGCCCCACTCCAACTCTTCATCCTGTTGGTAGCGTTTTTTCAGTTGCCACGCAATTTGCGCCCGTGCGAGCTCAACACCGAGATAAAACGCATGCGATGCATCATCATCGACCTTGAGATGCGGATAAAGGCGGAACGGATCGATATCGGTAAAAAGTCCGTCACGGTTGTATATGTGCATGCCGGTTTCGTTGACCTGAATGCGGAAGCTCGGATCCTTGATCGCCGCAGCGATTTCAGCGATCTCTTCGTCGCTGTAGGTAAACGGCCGCCTGTCATGCAGCCCGAGTAAACCGTTGCTGTAATCACGCGGCAGGCGTCTGTCCTCCCGTGCCGCATGCATCACCCGTCTCGCCACATCCGCTTCGGCTACGGCATTGACGGCATGCGGACTGACAGAAGTCGCCAGCACTGCGTTAATACCGAGCTCGGCAATGACGCCAAACAGGATGGCGTTGATACCGGTGGTATCGGCATCCGTCAATTCGGTCAGATTGCCCACCCCCATCATCACTGGAATCGCCGGATAACGCTTGCGCAAACGATGATAACGCACCAGGGAGTCGGCAAACCCGAACGGGATCGGGTCGAGAATGGCATCGGCAATGAATGGCTTGCCTTTTTTCTGCATGATGTCTATCGCACGATAGAGTGATCTCAGATTGCCGGGGGCAGCAGGAATCAGCACCGGGGTAGCAGCAACTTCGTCTGCGATCCACAGGGTTTTTTCATTCAGACTGAGCAGGTAATCCGCCCCGCTTCGACCCGCCAGCAGCAAATCCTCCTGATTGAGAGAATCGACGCTGACCATGAAGCCGGCGGCTTTCAATGCCGCTATCGCATCCGGCAGATGCGGAAAAGGCGTATTCGGCAGGCATCCGAGATCAATGACATCCGCGCCTTGCTGACGGTATTTTTCTGCACGGCGAACAATCGCGTCGACCGTCAGATCAGGCGCTTCAACGATTTCGGCGAATATCCGCACATCATGTCTGGACAGATCCGGCTCCTTGCCGCCACGGCCGAAATATTGCGGCAAATCCTTCAGGTCCTCCGGGCCGCGCTCGACCGGTATGCCGTATTTCGCCTCAAGCTTGGTCAGATCGCCGCGACAGAGCCCTGGCAGCACGATCCTGTCGGCATCGCCTGCGTCCGGCAAACGCCGCAATATCAGTTCGGGCGTCATCAGTGCAGCGACCGAAACACCAATCTGCGCAATACGATATTTGAAATCCTGCGGATGTTCGGCCGTCTGCATACCTGCCAGCACCTTGTGCAGGCTTTTCTCGGCCAGCTTGCCGGTCAGGAAGAGGAGGTTTTCAGACATGCCAAACGGTCTTGGATGGCGTTGTGCAGTTGCGCCATGTCAGCGGCAACTGTGGTTTCCTCAAAGGTTTTGAGAACTTCCATGTTTTTCAGGTCGATACGGCGCGGGTAGACCTTGACGATATTCTCGCGCGGCGCTTCGGAATGCAGCTCCGGCTCAGTGTCACAGGCAAAAACGATGCTGGGCACACGCGTCTTGCCGGCTTGCGCATAGAGATTGGTGACGAGATTGTCGGAAATGCCGGCGACCATCTTGGCCACCGTGTTGGAGGTAGCCGGGGCAATCACCAGCGTATGGTACCTGCCCTCATAAAACAACTCGACCGGTACGCTACTGGCGGTCTTGTCCTGAAAAACCCGGCCAATCTGGTGCCGGTAGCCATACTGCTGCAAAAGCTCGGCTGCCGCCTTGCTGAGAAACAGATCGACATCCTGCAACTGGTGGATGATATCCAGGCACTCGCGCAAATAATGGCCCGAGCCCGTCAAGGCCCAGGCCAGACGTTGTTCTCCGGAAGCGCGCATTTACGCTCCGAACGGATGACGCAGGACGATGGTTTCGTCGCGCTCAGGGCCGGTAGAAACGATATCGACAGGTACGCCGCAGAGCTTTTCCAGACGCTTGAGGTAGGCTTGCGCATTGGCTGGCAGCGCTTCCCAGCGGCTGACGCCGAAAGTGCTCTCATGCCAGCCCGGCAAGGTCTCGTAAATTGCCTTGCAGCGAGCCACATCGTCCGCTCCGACCGGCAGCATGTCGATCTCTTTGCCGTCGAGCTCGTAACCGGTACAGATGCTCAGTTCATCAATGCCGTCCAACACGTCCAGCTTGGTGATGCAAAGACCGGTCAAGCCGTTGATTCTGGCGGAACGGCGCAATGCGGCGGCGTCGAACCAGCCGCAACGGCGCTTGCGCTTGGTCACGGTGCCGATCTCGCGGCCCTTGTTCGACATCTGGTGACCGGGCATATCTTCGGTTTCGATATCCAGCTCGCTCGGGAAAGGCCCGCCGCCGACACGGGTGGTATAGGCTTTGGTAATGCCGAGCACATAATGCAGCATGCTGGGGCCGACACCGGTACCGGCAGAAGCCTGGCCGGAAACGCAATTGGATGAGGTCACATAAGGATAGGTGCCGTGGTCGATATCCAGCAGGGTACCCTGCGCGCCTTCAAACAGCAGCTTTTCGCCGGCGGCATTGGCATCGTAAAGATCTGCGGAAATGTCGGAAACCATCGGGCGCAGCAACTCGGCCTGTTCCATGCACAAGGCCAGCTGCGCTTCATAATCTGCGGGTTCGGCCTTGAGGTAATTGACCAGCACGAAGTTGTGGTAATCGAATACTTCTTTCAGCTTCTCGGCAAAACGTTCCGGATAGAACAGATCATAGACCCGCAGTGCGCGTCGCGCGACCTTGTCTTCATAGGTCGGGCCTATGCCTTTGCCGGTCGTGCCGATTTTCTTGTCAACGCCTCTGGCGGCCTCACGCGCCTTGTCCAGCTTGACGTGACAGTCAAGAATCAGAGGGCAGCCGGGGCTGACCTTGAGGCGGCTGCGGACTTCGATACCGGCCTTCTCCAGACCGGTGATCTCTTCCAGCAGATGGTTCACATCCAGCACGACGCCGTTGCCGATATAACACTTGATACCGTCGCGGACAATGCCGGATGGCACAAGGTTGAGCTTGTATTCGCGTTGCGCGGCGCCCTGGCCGATCACCAGCGTATGACCGGCGTTGTGGCCGCCCTGAAAGCGCACCACGCCTTGTGCATGATCGGTCAGCCAGTCAACGATCTTGCCCTTGCCTTCATCGCCCCACTGGGTTCCTATGACTACAACATTCTTCACCATGATTTACCTGATACTTGTCTAATTTAATTCTTCAGTTCCGGCGCCGCGACCACTTGCCAGCCGGCGCCCTGTTTTTCCAGGCGGCGGTCGCAACCGAGTTCCACCCTGTGCTCGGCACCGCCGGGCAATTCCTGCACCACAATCTCTCCGGCGGCACGCAGCGAGGCGATTTTTTCCTGCAGGCCGGGGTCGTCCGAATCCGGCGCGAATATCGCCTGCTCCTGCATCGCCGGCGGCAAAGCAGTAACCACGCCGCGCAAATCCAGACTGAAACCGGTCGCCGGGCGGGCGCGGCCAAAGGCCAGACCCACTTCGTCATAGCGTCCGCCGAGCGCCAGCGGTCCGGAGTAACCCTGTGCATAGGCGGCAAAAACGATGCCGCTGTGGTAGTGGTATCCGCGCAATTCGGAAAGATCGAAGCAGACATCAACGCCTAGATCGAGCAATTTCTCGCCGGCAAAGCGCAGATCGTTCAGCGCTTGACGGATTTCATCATGCGCCGGCAACAAAGTTGCCGCACGGGTCAGCACGTCCATGCCGCCATTCAATGTGGTGAGGCTGCACAAGGCATCCCTGGCCTTGGCATCAAGATCGGCGCTCAGGCTCTTTACTGCCGCCTGATCCTTGCTCTGCAACGCCGCATAAAGCGCTTTTTCGAGCGCATCGGAGAGATGGCTCTGCTTGACCAGGCTGCCAAAAATACCGACATGGCTGAAATCAATGTGAAGATCATTGACGCCGACTGCCTGCAAGGACCGGATCATCAGGCGCTGGATTTCAACGTCGCTTTCTACTCCGGCATGGCCGAAAAGTTCGGCCCCCACCTGCAACGGCTCGCGTGTGTGCGCCAGTCCATCTGGGTTGGTACGCAGTACGCTGCCCGCATAACAAAGCCGGGTAACGCCCTGGCGATTCAGGATATGCGCATCGATACGTGCCGCCTGCGGCGTAGTATCTGCACGCACACCCATCAGCCGGCCGGAGAGCTGATCGACTACCTTGAAGGTGGCCAGGTCGAGATCGCGGCCCACACCTGTGATCAGCGATTCGAGATACTCCAGCATCGGCGGGATGACATACGCATAGCCATGCACACGGAACAGATCGAGCAGACGGCGACGCAGCATTTCGATACGCGCAGCCTCGGCGGGCAGCACGTCTTCAATATATTCGGGGAGTAGCCAGTTGCGCATGAAAAAGAGATTATCAGTTATTGTATGGATGGAAAATACACAAGGCGGGCTTATTTGACCAAGATCAGCAACAGCAAGCCTGCCGTCACGGAAATCAGCCCGACGAAGCGCAATTGCCCATCCTTGAGCTCGACCATGCGCCGGAAGGTTTCGCGCCAGGCTCGCGGCGCGGCTAATGGCATCAGGCCCTCAAGCACCAGCATGAGCCCGAACGCCATCAGGAGGGTTGTCGTCAAAGCCAGCCCTTGGTGTTACTTGCGGCCGGTCGAGTCGCGCATGTACTTGAAGAATTCCGAATTCGGTTCCAGCACCAGCACGTCGCTCTTGTTCTTGAAACTGTTGCGATACGCTTCGAGGCTACGATAGAAGGCATAGAACTCCGGGCTCTTGCTGTAGGCCTTGCCGTAGATTTCGGAGGCATTGGCATCACCCGCACCCTTGATCCGTTGCGCTTCCTTGTAGGCTTCGGCGATGATGATCTCGCGTTGCTTGTCCGCATCTGCGCGAATCTTTTCAGCCGCGCCGGCACCCTCGGAACGCAATTCGTTGGCAACGCGCTTACGCTCGGCTTCCATACGCTGGTATACCGATTCGCTCACTTCCTGCGGAAGATCGACACGGCGCAGACGCACGTCCAGCACCTGAATGCCGATCTGGCGCGAGTCACGGTCGGCGCGTTCACGCAGAATATCCATGATCTTCGAACGTTCGCCGGAGACCACATCGTTGATGGTGCGCTTACCGAACTCGGCACGCAGGCCGTCGTTCACGGTCTGCGAGAGACGACGCTCGGCTTGCAACTCGTCGCCACGTACGGACACGTAGTATTTTTCCGGATCGACAATACGCCATTTGACGAAAGAATCAACCAGCACGTTTTTCTTCTCACTGGTGATGAAACGGTCGGGGTCAGCCGAATCCAGCGTCAGGATGCGTTTGTCGAAATAACGTACGTTATCGACCATGGGCACCTTGAAGTAAAGGCCGGGCTCTTTCTTGACCGCAACGATCTTGCCCAGACGGAATACCAGGGCATATTCGCGCTGGTCAACCGTAAAGGCGGAAAAACTGACCAGCAGAATCGCCACTACCAGACCGAGCAGTACGGTACCGAGATTTCTTAATACGGGATTACTCATCATCTATTCTCGCAATTCCTTATCGGGTTTCTCGTTCACGACTGCGAAATGCATCGCGCGTGCGCTGGGCTTCGAGTTCGTTCTGCGTTGCAGTCTGATTCGATATCGGCGCATTCAGCTGCGACTGTGGCGTGGTGGCGCCTGTCGCTGACAGCAACTTGTCTAGCGGCAGATAGAGCAAGCTGTTGCCACCCTTCTGGTCGACAACCACCTTGCTGACGCTGGAAAGTATCTGCTCCTGCGCGTCGAGGTAGAGACGCTGACGGGTCACTTCCGGCGCACGCTGATATTGCGCAAGAATCTGTTCGAAACGGCTGGCGTTACCGGCCGCTTCGTTCTCGACACGGGTCTTGTAACCGGCGGCTTCTTCCAGCAGACGCGAAGCAGTACCGCGCGCCTTTGGAATCACGTCATTGGCGTACGCTTGACCTTCATTCTTCTGCCGCTCAAGATCCTGCCCGGCCTTGACTGCATCGTCAAAAGCGGCCTGAACCTGCTCCGGCGGCTGTGCGTTCTGCATGGTGACACTGACAATGCTGATACCGGTCTTGTAACGGTCCAGAATGTTCTGCATCAGGTCCCTGGCGCCGATGGCGATTTCTTCGCGGCCTTCATACAGCACGAAGTCCATCTTGCTCTTGCCGACGATTTCGCGGATCGCGGTTTCTGCCACACCGCGCACATAGTTTTCGGTATTGCGGTTGTTGAACAGCGCGTCCTCGACATCCTTCAGGTTGTACTGAACGGCAAATTGCAGGTCAATGATGTTTTCGTCATCGGTCAGCATGAGCGATTCACGCAGCTCCCTGCTACGTGCCGAGCCGCCTTCAGCGGTTCTGTAGCCGACTTCGATGGTACGCACCTGCTGCATGTTGACGACGGTCACGCTCTCGATCGGGAAAGGAATATGCCAGCGAGGGCCAGGCATGGTAGTTTCGACATGCTTGCCGAATTGCAGCACAACACCGCGCGAGCCTTGGTCGACGATGTAGAAACCGGTCGCCAGCCAGATCAGCAGAATCAGGCCGATGATGGGAAGAATTGAAATGGTTCTGGGATCGGCATCCGGCGTCTGCCCGCCGCCCTTGCCGGAACGGCCGAACATGCCGTTGATCTTGCGGCTGAAATCGCGCAAAACCTCGTCCAAATCAGGCGGCCCGCTATTGTTGCGGTTACCCCAACCGGGATCATTTGCCATACATTACTCCAAAGCTGTTAATCAGTTATTGTTCAATCTGAAGCGCAAGTGCAGTCTCGTCCGGAGACAACGCCTGCGCTGCGGCGGTTTTCTTCAGCATGGCCTGATGATGTTCGATCATCACCTGCTTGACCAGATCCATGCCCGCGCCGGTTTTGGCAGAAACGCGAATCGTTCGGATTCTACCATATTCGTCACGCTCGAGACCGGGCTCCATGCCGAGACGGTCGATCTGGTTCAGCACCAGCACCTGTCTGACATCAGCTGCGCCAATCTCGTTCAGTACCAGATTCACCTGCGCAATCTGCTCATCCCGGTTCGGGCTGGCGGCATCCACCACATGCAACAACAAATCGGCCTGAACAGCCTCTTCCAGCGTCGCGCCGAAAGCTTCGACCAGCGCATGCGGCAAATGTTTGATGAAACCGACCGTATCGGACAAGACTACCGGCCCGCATTCAGGAATGAAAAGTTTGCGTGAGGTGGTATCGAGCGTGGCGAACAACTGATCGGCCGCATAGACGCCGGACTGCGTGAGCCGGTTGAACAGCGTCGACTTGCCTGCATTGGTATAACCGACCAGGGAAACGGACAGCACCTGCGAACGCTGCCGCGCACGGCGCTGCAAGCCCCGTGTTTTCTTCAGTTTGTCGAGCTTTTCGCGCAAGGCCTTGATGCGCACGCGCAACATGCGCCGGTCGAGTTCCAGCTGGGTTTCACCCGGACCGCCACGCATGCCGATACCGCCCTTCTGCCGCTCAAGGTGGGTCCAGCCCTTTACCAGCCGGGTAGAAAGATGCTCCAGCATGGCCAGTTCGACCTGCAGCTTGCCCTCATGACTTTGCGCACGCAGCGCAAAAATATCCAGAATCAGGCCGGTACGATCCACCACCCTGCAGGCCAGCAACTGTTCGAGGTTGCGCTGCTGTGAAGGGCTGAGGTCGTGATTGAACACCGCAATGCCGGCTTCACAGGATTTGATCGTCTGCGCCAGCTCTTCGGCCTTGCCCGAGCCGATGAAATATTTCGCATCGGGCTTGAGGCGGCGGCCCTCGACCGTGGCCTTGACCTCCATGCCGGCGCTGATCACGAGTTGCCTCAGCTCCTGCAGGCTTTCAGCGTAGTCCGCCTCGCCGAAATCCTGACTGACCAGAACTGCGGTTTTACCGCCGTCCGGCCGGTCAAACATGGGGTTCCAATACGAGAAACACGGTCAAGAAAACTTATTCCCCGGAACTGGCTGGAGGAATGGTGACTGCGCGCGCGGGTACGATGGTGGAAATCGCGTGCTTGTAGACCATCTGCGTCACTGTGTTCTTCAACAGGATGACGTATTGGTCGAAGGAATCGACCTGCCCCTGCAGCTTGATGCCATTGACGAGATAGATGGAAACCGGGACGTGTTCCTTGCGCAGTGTATTCAGGAACGGGTCTTGTAGCGTCTGCCCTTTTGTATTCATTTTTATGCCCTTTGCATTAGAGTCTTCTTCAGCAGGTTGCAACTGCAACATGCAATCACCATATTAGGTGTAATTAAATTAAATTCAAGTGATTGGCTTGAGAATAAATTGACCAGCGACTCAAGCGTTGAGTTCTGCATCACGATCAATTTATTCAAACGCCCGCTCAAAGCCCTTCGCCGATTCTGGCCAGCACTTCAGTCTTGCCCAGCAGCGCCATCACCGCATCGATGCTGGGCGACTGCGCACCGCCGGTAATCAGCACGCGCAAAGGCATGGCCACCTTGGGGAACTTGAGGCCGTTGCTTTGCACGGCGTGGTCGATGGCAGCATGAATCGCTTCTGCGCTCCACTCGGTATCTGCCAGCGCAGCGGCAAGCGCATTGAGCACCGGCAGAATATCCTGCGTCAGATGTTTTTCCTTTGCGGCAGCATCGATCAGTGGCTTGCGGTAGAAATAGGCCACCGACTCGGCCAGCTCGACCAGGGTATGTACACGTTCGCGGTAAAGCGCGATGACATCCTCCAGCGCAGGCTGCTCGCTGGTTACGACGACACCCATGGCTGCCAGCCGCTGTTTGATATCGGCCGCCAGCGTGGCAAGCTCCGCCTGCTTGATGTAATGCGCGTTAAGCCATCTCAGCTTTTCGGTATTGAACTGCGCCGCCGATGGCGTAATGTGATCCAGATCGAACCACTGGCAGAATTGCGCCATGCTGAACACTTCATCATCGCCGTGAGACCAGCCCAGCCGCGAGAGATAGTTGAGCACAGCCTCGGGCAGGTTGCCCTCTTCGTGATACTGCTTGACGCTGACGGCGCCGTGGCGCTTGGAAAGCTTCTGGCCGTCATCGCCGAGAATCATGGAAAGATGCGCATACTGCGGCACCGCAGCGCCCAGTGCATTAAGCAGGTTGATCTGGCGCGGCGTGTTGTTGACATGATCATCGCCACGGATGACATGGGTAATGCCCATGTCCCAGTCTTCGACCACCACGCAGAAATTGTAGGTTGGCGTGCCATCGGCGCGCGCAATGATGAAGTCATCCAGCTCGGTATTGGAA
>JBEDHT010000004.1:0-3895 GCA_041174025.1 Pseudomonadota bacterium | reverse complement strand
CGCCCAAAGCCATGATTTCGACCGCGTCACGCTCTACCGCGTGCTCGACTGGTTGCTCACGCATGACATCGTGCACAAGATCATGGGCGAAAACCGCGCCTGGCGTTTCCAGCTCAACCGCAAGAATGCCAGCCACCACCATGCCCACTTCGAATGCAGCGATTGCGGCAAGGTCTATTGCCTGGAAAACACATCCCCGGCCATGCCGGCGCTGCCGGAGGGTTTCAGGGTGACTTCAATGGAAATGACCATCCGCGGACATTGCAACCAGTGCAATACGAAACAATCAATGCAACGCGAAACATAGCAACACATGAGTTACGACAAGCGCATCCCGGTCACCCTGCTGACCGGATTTCTGGGCAGCGGCAAGACCACCCTGCTGGGCAAGCTGCTCAACCATCCGGACATGAAGGACACCGCCGTTGTCATCAACGAGCTGGGCGAAGCCGGGCTCGACCACATTCTCGCCCGCACGGTGGAAAGCCAGCACATCGCCGACAACACCGTGCTGCTCGAATCCGGCTGCCTTTGCTGCACGCTGACCAACGAAATGGCGGATACGCTGCGCGACCTGTTCTTCAAGCGCGCGCTGAACGCCATCCCGCAATTTACCCGGCTGGTGATTGAAACCACCGGCATGGCCGACCCCGGCCCCATCATGGCCAACCTGCTGAACGAGCCGGTGATCAATTCCACCTACCGGCTCGATGCCGTCGTCGTTACCGTCGACAGTGTGTACGGCCTGCATCAGCTCGAACAACAGGCCGAAGCACGCAAGCAGGCAGCGGTTGCCGACGTGCTGCTGATGACCAAGATCGATCTCGCCGGGGAAGAAACAGTTGCCGTGCTATCGGAACGGCTGGCGGCGCTCAACCCCGGTGCGACCCAACACCGTATCATCCACGGTCACATCGATCCGCAAGCCATCATCAATGTCGGCCTGTTTGATCCGGAAAGCAGAAAGGCGCAGCCGCAACGCTGGCTGCGCGAGGTGAAAAAACCGGGATTGCTGCAGCGCGGCACCTTACCAACGGCAAACGCGCATGAAAACGGCATCGGCAGCTTTACCGTAACGCTGCCGATGCCGCTGGAATGGAGCAGGCTGGAGCCCGTACTGCAAAACATTTGTGAAGACTACAGCGAACAGCTGCTGCGCATGAAAGGCATCATCCACGCTGCCGACCTGCCGGCTGCGATTGCCATTCACGCCGTGCACCGGACGTTCTACCCGCCTACCCTGCTCAAGGACTGGCAGGAAGAGCCGCCGGTTTCCAGAGTGGTGCTGATCGGCGAAGGGCTGGATGAGGACGCCATACGCAAAGCCCTGATGCGGGTTTGAGCAGGCGTTTATTCGCCGTTATCAGCCCCGGTGTTGTTACCGGCGCGGATGTAATAGATTTTCTTGCTGCCCTGCTCGCAGCTGCCGACTTCGCGGCCTTCGCTGGATTCCTCCGCAGGAACGATTTTCAGGGTATAGCTCTGCACGCCCTTGGATTCGATTTTTTTCGCAATCTCGTCTTTCAACTCTTCACAAGGCTTGATTGCAGCTTGCGCGTGACTGCCGAGCGCCAGCATGGTGAACATCAGTACGGCTTTTTTCATTTTGGTTTCCCCCTGATTTGCCGGTAGCGGCGTCGTTATCATACACCCTCGCCGCAAATTTCGAAGTGTTGCGCCAATGTCAGCGCGGCAAGCTCTCCCATATTTTCTCCAGCCGCTTGACCGATACCGGATAAGGCGTTTTCAGCTCCTGCGCAAACAGCGAAACGCGCAGCTCTTCCAATTGCCAGCGAAAATCGGCCAGCGCCGGTTCGATATCGAGCCCGGCCTTGCGTCTCGCGTCAACGCGTTCCTGCCAGCCTTGCCAGAGCCGCTGCACCGTTTCGGCGTGACGCATATCGCGTTCCACCGCGCCCGGATATTTCTCCAGCCGCAGTTTGAGCGCCTTCAGGTAACGCGGCAGATGTTGCAGGCGTTCCCAGGGCGTCAGCGTGAAAAAGTCTGGCGGCAGCAACTGGCCGAGCTGCATTTCCACCTCGCGCTTGATGCGCGACATGGCGGATGGCAACGTTGCCAGCTTCTGCGTCAGCGCCTGATATTCGGCAGCAACGGCCTGCGCCAGCCGCGCACTGGCTTCAACCACGGCCGGCAGCCGGGTTCTGGCGCGTTGCTTGAGCGCCATGAATTCGGTGTTGCTGCGCGGTAGCACATCCTCACCGATAAAGGCGCGGTCGGCGATCGCCGTCAGCATGTCCTCGCGCAGCGCATCGGGCGAACACAGGTTGCGCAACAGCAAGGCATATTGATTGAAGCCGGGCAGTCCTTTCTCCAGCTGTTTCATCTGCTCTTTCAGCTCCAGCCTCATCAGACGCCGCACGCCGGCACGGTGGGCAAGCAGCGCAGCGGCTTCGGTATCGAACAGTTTGACGGCAACGCTGTCACCGTTGTCTTCCAGTGCCGGATAGCCGGTCAGCTGACGTTGCGCGCCATTGGCTTCCTGACGGTTGAAACTCAGCGTCTTCGGCAAATCGCCGAAATCCCATTGCCTGAGACCGGCTTTCTCGATACCGGGCGATGCGCTCCTGAAAGTGAGCTGCGCTGCCTGGCCGAGCTGTTGCCTGAGCGCGTTCCAATCGCGCCCCATGCCAAGCTCGCGATTCTTCTCGTCCACCACGCGGAAATTCATGCACAAGTGTTCGGGCAACGCGGTCTGCCAGTCATCGACACCCGCCTTGAGCCCGGTGCGCTGCGCTATGAAAGACGCCAGCTTCTGCAGCAAAGGGCCTTCGGGCTGTGGATGCGCCTCAAGAAAAGCCGTGACGAATTCAGGCACCGGCACGCAGACGCGGCGGAAGGTCTTCGGCAATGCCTTGACCAGCCAGGTCACCTTGTCGCGGATCATGCCGGGCACCAGCCATTCAGCCGCTGTGGCATCGAGCTGGTTTAGGCGTGCGAGCGGGATGCTGGCCGTCACGCCGTCGAGCGCATGGCCGGGTTCAAAGCGGTATTTGAGTTCAAGCTCGGTGCCATCCAGCTGCATCTTTTCCGGGAACAGCGTTTCGGTGACGGCATCGGCGCCGTGACGCATCAGGTCCTGCCGTGTCAGGTACAGCAGGCGCGGATTTTCCGCTTCTGCCTGTTTGCGCCAGCTTTCGAAACTGGCGCCGTTAAAGACCTCCTGCCCTACCCGCTGGTCATAGAAGGCAAACAGCACATGCTCGTCCACCAGCACGTCTTGCCTTCTGGCTTTGTGCTCCAACTCTTCGATCTCATTGATCAGCCGGCGGTTGGCGTCAAAAAATGGCGCTTTTGTATCAAATTCCATGTTGGCGAGCGCCTCGCGGATAAAGATTTCACGCGATTCCTGCTGATTGACCGGGCCGTAATGCACGCGACGGCGCGGCACAATGGTCAGCCCGTAGAGACTGACGCGTTCCCAGGCGACCACCTGCGCCGTCTTGCGGTCCCAGCGCGGATCGGAATAATGGCTCTCGGTCAGGCTGCGCGCGCCGCCTTCGTTGGCGATCGGCTCAATCCAGTCCGGGTTGATGCCCGCCACGCAGCGCGCATAAAGCTTGCTGGTATCCATCAGCTCGGCCGCCATCACCCATTTCGGTCGCGATTTCTTCAGCACCGAGCCGGGCGCAATGGCAAAACGGATGCCGCGTGCGCCTAGCCAGGTTTCCGCCTCGCCGTCCCTGAAACCGATATTACCCAGAAGACCGGCCAGCAAAGCGCGATGAATCTGGTCGGGCGTTGCCTCCTGCGTATTGAGGCGCAAATCCATTTCCTCGACGATCTCGGCCAGTTGCCAGTAAAGTTCGCGCCACTCCTTCATGCGCAGGAAAGAGAGAAAGTTCTGGTGACACTGATTGAGCAGGTCCTTGTTCGA
>JBEDHT010000003.1:0-5688 GCA_041174025.1 Pseudomonadota bacterium | reverse complement strand
GTTCGGTGCCTATCGTGATACGCAAATAAGGCGCGATGCGCTGTGGTTTTTTGAAATGGCGAATGACGATGTTACGTTCGCGCAAGCTGGCAGCAAGTTCCGCGCCATCGCGGCCGGGAAGCCTGGCGAAAATGAAATTGGCGCCCGAAGGCAGTACTTCGAAACCCAGTGTCCGCATCGAAGCAATCAGCCGCTCACGCGAGTCGATGACCTGACGGCAGGTCGCTTCAAAATACTGGTGATCTTCCATCGCCGCAATGGCGCCGGCCATTGCAAGGCTGTCGATCGGATAGGAATTGAAACTGTCCTTTACCCGGGTCAGCGCTTCGATCAAATCCCGATGACCCAGCGCATAGCCGACGCGCAACCCGGCCAGAGAACGCGCTTTCGACAAGGTGTGCGTCACCAGCAAATTGGGGTGGCGATTGATCAGACTTACCACCGATTCAGTGCCGAAATCCACATAGGCCTCATCGACCACGACGACCGAACCGGTGTTGAACTGAAGCAGGCGCTCCACCTCGGTCAGCGCAAGCGGTATACCGGTTGGCGCATTCGGATTGGGGAAAATGATGCCGCCATTCGGCTTGAAATAGTCGTCTATACGGATGTCGAAGTTGTCGCCAAGCGGCACGGTTTCAAAATCAATATCATAAAGACCGCAATAAACCGGATAGAAGCTGTAGGTGATATCCGGAAACAACAAGGGCAGATCATGTTTCAACAAGGCCTGAAAGACATGTGCCAGCACTTCATCAGAGCCGTTGCCGACAAAAACCTGATCCGCCTGCAAGCCGTGAGTTGCTGCTATCGCCGCCTTGAGGCGGTCAGAATTGGGGTCCGGATAAAGTCTGAGGCTGTCCGAAATCGCGCCATGCAAGGCCTCCAGCACCCTGGGGCTGGGGCCATAGGGATTTTCGTTGGTATTGAGCTTGACCAGATTGGCAAGCTTGGGCTGCTCACCCGGCACATAAGGCGTCAAGCCGTGAACTACCTTGCTCCAGAATTTGCTCATGACAGGCCGTTCAGGACTTGAGACGATATTCTGCAGATCGGGCGTGCGCCTGCAGACCTTCGCCGTAAGCCAACGTAGCAGCAATTCTGCCCAGCTTGCGGGCGCCGTCCGGCGATACCATGATCAGGCTGGAACGCTTCTGGAAATCATAGACACCGAGAGGTGAAGAGAATCTGGCCGTGCGCGAAGTCGGCAACACATGGTTGGGGCCGGCACAATAATCACCGAGTGCCTCACAGGTGCTGCGGCCCATGAAGATGGCGCCGGCATGCTTGATTTTCTTGCTGTAAGCGACGGGGTCTTGCACCGACAACTCCAGGTGCTCGGCAGCAATGTAATTGGCAATCTGCGCAGCTTCGTCGAGGTCTGTCACATGAATCAGGGCGCCGCGGCCTTCGAGTGAAGTCCGAATAATCTCCTTGCGCGGCATCTCTTCAATCAATCGCGCAATGCTCGCCTCAACCTTGTCGAGAAAAGCGGCATCGGGTGAAAGCAGGATGGATTGCGCCAGCTCGTCGTGCTCTGCCTGAGAAAAGAGGTCCATCGCAATCCAGTCGGGGTCGGTCTTGCCGTCGCAGATCACCAGAATCTCTGAAGGGCCTGCCACCATGTCGATACCGACTACGCCGAACACGCGGCGTTTGGCAGCAGCAACATAGGCGTTACCGGGACCGACGATCTTGTCCACCTGCGGCACTGTCCGGGTGCCATAAGCCAGCGCAGCGACTGCCTGTGCGCCGCCGATACAGAACACACGATCCACGCCGCAGATGGCTGCGGCCGCCAGTACCAGCTGATTCTTCTCGCCGCCGGGTGTCGGTACCACCATGATCAACTCTTGCACACCGGCAACCTTGGCCGGAATTGCATTCATCAGCACCGACGAAGGATAGGCTGCCTTGCCGCCGGGAACATAAAGTCCGACGCGATCAAGCGATGTTACCTGCTGCCCGAGTAGCGTGCCGTCTTCCTCGGTGTAAGTCCATGACGACATCAACTGTTTTTCATGATAGCTGCGCACACGGCTTGCGGCTTCCTGCAGGGCTTCGCGCTGATCTGCCGGCAGGCTTGCCAGCGCCTGATCCAGCTCCGGCTTTGCCAGCTCAAGCGCAGCCATACTCGATACATCAAGCCGGTCAAAACGACGGGTATATTCGAGCACCGCCTCATCGCCGCGACGCTTGACGTCTCGCAGGATGTCGGCGACCACGTTATCGACGCTATCGTCCTGCGCGGTGTCGAAAGCCAGCAAGGCTTGCAGCGATTGTTCAAAATCCGGGGCTGTTGTTGAATAACGTCTGATCTTCATTTTCTGCTTCTGCTTTTCAATAATGTTTGGTTCTATGCATGTTTCCTGCGCTCAACCGCGCCGGCAAAATCGTCCATGATCGGCTGCAACAGGCTACGCTTCAGTTTCAGGGAGGCCTGATTGACGATCAGCCGCGAGCTGATTTCCCCTACTTCTTCAACTGCTTTCAGGTTATTCGCCCGCAGCGTTCCGCCAGTACTGACCAGATCGACAATCGCATCGGCGAGACCGACCAGCGGCCCCAGTTCCATTGATCCGTAAAGTTTGATCAGGTCGACATGCATGCCCTTGTCGGCAAAGTGCTCGCGCGCAGTCTTCACATACTTGGTGACCACCTTCAACCTCGCGCCCTGACGTATGGAACCGAAATAATCGAAATCCTCGCGTACCGCGACCATCATGCGGCAGCGTGCGATTTCGAGGTCCAGCGGCTGATAGAGCCCCTCGCCGCCGTGTTCGTTCAATACATCCTTGCCGGCCACGCCCAGATCGGCCGCGCCATATTGCACATAAGTCGGCACATCGGAAGCGCGTACGATAATCAGGCGCACGTCATCGCGGTTGGTCGGCAGGATCAGCTTGCGCGAGGACTCAGGGTCCTCCAGCGCAGTAATGCCAGCCGCCGCCAGCAATGGCGTGGTTTCTTCGAAAATGCGGCCTTTGGACAAGGCGATTGTAATCATGTGTTTTCCACTCAATGCACGCGGCGCACATGCGCGCCCAATGCGGTCAGTTTCTCTTCCAGCCGCTCATAACCACGATCCAGATGATAAATTCGTTCTATCGTCGTTTCGCCACGCGCGACCAATCCGGCCAATACCAGACTTGCCGAAGCACGCAGATCGGTTGCCATCACGGTTGCACCGTCAAGGAATTCCACACCACGCACGACTGCCGTATTCCCTTCCACCTCGATACTGGCGCCGAGCCGCTGCATCTCCTGCACATGCATGAAACGATTTTCGAATATGGTCTCAATCACACGGCCGGTGCCTTGTGCAATGGTATTCAAGGCCATGAACTGCGCCTGCATGTCGGTTGGAAACGCCGGGTGCGGCGCCGTGCGTATATTGACCGACCTTAACTCTTTGCTTCCGGTCACCGTGATGCTGTTTGCATCATGCTCGACCACGGCACCTGCCTCGCGCAGCTTTTCGATAACAGCGTCGAGCAGATCAGCACGGGCATTATGCAATTTTACCCGACCTGCCGTCATTGCGGCGGCTACCATGTAAGTACCGGCTTCGATACGGTCACAGACGATCTGATGGCATGCGCCCTGCAGGCGCTCTACACCATGCACCGTAATGACATCGGTACCGGCGCCTTCGATTCTGGCGCCCATCTTGATCAGGCACTCGGCCATATCGACGACTTCAGGCTCGCGCGCGGCATTCTCCAGAACGGTAGTGCCTGCAGCCAGCGTAGCAGCCATCATCAGATTTTCCGTGCCGGTCACCGTCACCAGGTCCATGAAGATGCGGGCGCCCTGCAAGCGCTTGTTGGGCAGGTGCGCGGCACTGGCTTCGATATAGCCGTGCTCGATATGAATTTCCGCACCCATTGCCTTCAATCCCTTGATATGCAGATCGACCGGGCGCGAGCCGATGGCGCAACCACCGGGCAGGGAAACGCGGGCATGACCGAAGCGGGCCAACAACGGGCCAAGTACGAGAATCGAGGCGCGCATGGTTTTCACCATTTCGTAAGGCGCCTCATGTGAGGTAATTTCGCTGGCATCCAGCGCGACGTTACCGCTGGCATCGGCGCTGACTTTTACTCCCATGTGCTTCAGCAGCTGATAAGTCGTGCTGACATCGCGCAATGCCGGCACGCTGGATAGCTTCAGCGGCGTTTCCGCCAGCAGCGCTGCACAGATGAGAGGCAGCGCTGCATTCTTGGCACCGGATACGGTAATCTCGCCATGCAGCGGATAGCCACCTGCTATGACCAGCTTGTCCAATTAATTCGCCGCTTCCTGCAGTATTTTCTGCAACTCGCCCTGCTCGTAAAGACTGCGCATAATATCCGCACCGCCGACGAATTCACCCTTGATGTAGAGCTGGGGGATTGTCGGCCAGTTTGCATATTGCTTGATGCCATCGCGGATAGCCGGGTCGGCGAGCACATCTATCGCGACCAGATCCTTGACGCCACAAGCCTGCAGAATCTGCACGGCAAGGCCGGAAAAACCGCACTGCGGAAACTTGGGACTGCCCTTCATGTAAAGTACGACCGGGTTGGCCGTCACCTGATTTCTGATGACCTCTTGTATATCCATTTGATTCTCCATGTAAATCTTCAAGCCGCCTGAAATTGCGCCCAGGCTTCGGGGGTAAAGGTGCGCATCGACAGCGCATGAATCTCTTGCCGCATTCTGTCTCCCAGCGCCTGGTAGACCAGCTGATGTTGCTGCACCATGTTCTTGCCGGTGAACTGCGGGCTGACAATCAACGCTTCGAAATGCTGGCCATCGTTACCCATCACCTGCACATAATCGCAAGCGAGTCCTTGCCTGATATAAGCTTCCACTTCTTTTGCACTCAGCATATTGCCATCCTGTCACTAGACGGGGCTCACCCCCGTAATTTATATCCGGATTTCAGCAAGGTCAGAGCCAGCCATGATATGGCAAAGAAGCTCCCCAGGACAATGCTCAAACTGATCAGCGGCGAAATATCGCTGACCCCGAAAAACCCGTACCTGAATCCATCTATCATGTAGAAGAACGGATTCAAATGCGATACCGCCTGCCAGAACGGCGGCAGCGAATGTATCGAATAAAACACGCCGGAAAGAAACGACAGCGGCATGATGATGAAATTCTGGAATGCCGCCATCTGGTCAAACTTGTCAGCCCAGATACCGGCGATAATACCGAACGCGCCAAGCAAGGCGCTGCCGATGACGGCAAACAGCAGCACCATCAACGGATGCGCCATCGGCAAGTCGATAAACAGAATGGCGACAAGGTAGATGCCAAGCCCTACGACCACACCACGCACGACTGAAGCCAGCAGAAAAGCCAGAAAGAATTCCAGATAAGAAAGCGGTGTCAACAGCACAAATACCAGGTTTCCCATCACCTTGGACTGAATGAGACTGGACGAACTGTTGGCGAAGGCGTTCTGCAACACCGACATCATGATGAGACCAGGTATCAGAAACGAGGTGTAGTTTATGCCGTGCACCTGGACGCGGCCTTCCAGCACATGGGAAAACACCAGCAAATAAAGCAACGCAGTCATCACCGGTGCCGCCACGGTCTGGAAGCTGACGCGCCAGAACCGTAACAGCTCTTTCTTGAACAGTGTCCATGGTCCGCGCATGCGGGCAGAAATCAACGTCATGGCTTGCTCACCAG
>JBEDHT010000002.1:0-6125 GCA_041174025.1 Pseudomonadota bacterium | reverse complement strand
GAGCCCCGGCGCATCGATGACCAAGGAAGAGAAATTACGTATTGCCCGCCAGCTGGAAAAACTTGGCGTCAATGTCATCGAGGCAGGGTTTGCCGCTGCCAGCCAGGGCGATTTCGAATCGATTCATGCGATTGCAGAAGTCATCAAGAATTCCACCGTCTGCTCGCTTGCCCGAGCCAGCGAGAATGACGTGCGCCGCGCCGGCGAGGCGATCAAACCGGCGGCCAAAGGGCGCATACACACCTTCATCGCGACCTCGCCGATTCACATGGAGAACAAATTGCGCATGACGCCCGATCAGGTGGTCGAGCGTGCCGTGCAGGCGGTGAAATGGGCGCTGGAATACACCGATGACGTCGAGTTTTCGGCTGAGGACGCGGTGCGCTCCGATATGGATTTTCTCGTTCGCGTGTTCGACGCCGTCATCAAGGCCGGTGCCAAGACCATCAATGTGCCGGATACGGTTGGCTACTCGATTCCGGCACAATGGGGCGAGCGCATGCGCGAGCTGATTGCCCGCGTGCCGGATGCAGACAAGGTGGTCTGGTCTACCCATTGCCACAACGACCTCGGCATGGCGGTGGCGAATTCGCTCGCTGCCGTCATGGGTGGCGCGCGGCAGGTCGAATGTACGATCAACGGTCTCGGCGAACGTGCAGGCAATGCCAGTCTGGAGGAGATTGTCATGGCCGTGCGCACGCGCAAGGACATCTTCAATCTGGAAACGACGATAGACACCACCCAGATCGTGCCGACTTCCAAGCTGGTTTCCAGCATTACCGGCTACCCGGTGCAGCCCAACAAGGCGGTGGTCGGTGCCAATGCCTTTGCGCATGAGTCCGGCATTCACCAAGACGGCGTACTCAAACATCGCGAGACATACGAGATCATGCGTGCCGAAGACGTGGGCTGGGGCGCCAACAAATTGACTCTGGGCAAGCTTTCCGGCCGCAATGCTTTCAGGTCCCGCTTGAAAGAGTTGGGCATCGAACTCGAAAGCGAAGAGATGCTGAACATTGCCTTCACCAAATTCAAGGAGTTGGCCGACAAGAAATCGGAAATCTTCGACGAGGATTTGCATGCCCTGGTCAGCGACGAGTTTGTCAGCGATGCGTCCGAGTTCTTCAAGCTGGTGTATTTGCAGGTGACATCGCAGACCGGCGAGATTCCGCACGCGGTCATCACGGTTTCCGAGAACGGTCAGGAGAAGGTGGCGGAATCCTTTGGCGGCGGACCGGTCGATGCCACATTCAAGGCGATCGAGAAGATCGTCGAGAGCGGCGCCGAGTTGCAGCTTTATTCGGTCAACAACATTACCAGCGGCACCGATGCGCAGGGT
Source organism: Pseudomonadota bacterium (assembly GCA_041174025.1). GTDB lineage: Bacteria > Pseudomonadota > Gammaproteobacteria > Burkholderiales > Methylophilaceae > UBA6140. Next base: position 4,786 of record JBEDHT010000002.1, on the reverse strand, counting down.
GAAGTGACCGTGCGTTTTGCCAAGGGCGGCCGTATCGTCAATGGTCAGGGCGCTGACACCGATATCGTCGTGGCCTCCGCCAAGGCCTATTTGAATGGTTTGAACAAGCTGCACTCGAAATCCGAGCGCGCGCATCCACAAGTTTAAGAGACAACAATGATGAAAAACGAATTACTGCCCAAGGGCAGAATACAAGTGACTACCTATGACATGAACCGGCTGTTTGCCATGACCGAGCAACTGCGCAAACAGGGTGGTACTGAACCGGTTGGCCTCGATCAGCTCGAAGAGGAGCTGGCGCGCTGTGCCGAGGTAAGTCAGGAAACCGTGCCTGCCGATGTCGTCACCATGAATTCGAAAGTGACGCTGAAGGACCTGACCACGGGCAAGGAAATTACCTGCACGCTGGTGTTCCCGGAAAACGCGGATTCTGCCGAGGGGCGCATTTCGGTGCTGGCTCCGCTCGGGATGGCGATTCTGGGGTATCGTGTCGGCGACAGAATCAGCTGGCAGATGCCTCATGGTGTGCATGAGTTACAGATCGAAGCAGTGCATTATCAGCCCGAAGCGGCCGGCAACTACCAGCTGTGAGACATTCAGGCCGCACAGCCCGAAGTATCCGGGCTTTTGCAAATGCCTGATGCCCTGAACCACGCCCTGCATGATGCGTGATACAGACCTGTGGCAGCGCTGGCTGGTGCCCTTGTGTTTGCTGGCGCTCTATTTTTTCTGGGGCGCTACTTACATCGCGATGTATTTTGCCATCGAGAGCTTTCCGCCTTTCATGATGGCGGCGATCCGCTTCAGTGTTGCCGGTTTTTTGCTCTACGGCTTTTTACGCTGGCACGGCGTGCCTGCGCCACAGCCGCGTGAATGGCTGGGCGCGGCGGCTGTTGGCGTACTGCTGCTGACCATAGGCAATGTTGCCGTGGCTGTCGCGCAAAAGACGGTTTCAACCAGTGTGGCGGCCATGGCGATTGCTACCGTTCCGCTCTGGATTGCCCTGTTTTCAAGCTTCTGGGGTGAGTCGCACAGTCGCAGGGAGTGGCTTGGCATTCTGCTTGGCATGCTGGGCGCTGCTGTGCTGGCGGCCGGCAGCACCATGCAGGCCAGCCCGGAAGGCGCCTTGCTGATCGTGTTGGCGGCAGTCAGCTGGGCGTTCGGTTCGGTCTGGTCGAAACACCTGCCGATGCCGCAAGGCGTCATGGCCAGCGCTGCGCAGATGCTGACCGGCGGCGCAGTGCTGATTGTTCTGAGTCTGGTGCTGGGTGAATCCTGGCCTGCGAGCGTCAGCGAAAAATCCTTGTGGGCAATGATTTTTCTGGTCTTGTTCGGCTCCATCGTCGCCTACAGCGCTTATCAGTATCTGCTGAAAACCGTGCGGCCTGCATTGGCGACCAGCAACACCTTCGTCAATCCGGTGGTGGCGATGTTTCTGGGGGTCTGGCTGGCCAATGAAGTGATTGATGCGCGCGAACTGACGGCGCTGGCAATTATTATCATCGGCGTGCTGCTGGTGATGCCCTTCAGGGCGAAAACGGAAATTTGAGTGAATAGGGGAATGGTTTGAATTTAGCGATATTTGATCTCGATAACACCCTGCTTGCGGGGGATAGCGATTTTCAGTGGGGGCAGTTTCTGATGGAAGAGGGCCTGCTGGAACGAGAAAAACACGAAGCAAGGAATATCGGGTTCTACGAGGATTACAAGGCGGGCAGGCTGGATATTTACGCATTTCTGGAGTTTCAGCTCAAACCGCTATCTGACCATCCACGCGCGAGGCTGGATGAACTGCACAAGCAATACATGGCACGCAAGGTGCGGCCGATGATGACGGAAAAGGCCCGCGCATTGGTCAATCAGCACAAGGCCAACGGTGATCTGCTGATGATCATCACGGCCACCAACAGCTTCGTTACCGGCCCGATTGCTGAGGAGTTCGGCGTTGATCACCTGATCGGCACCGACCCTGAGCAGGTCAACGGTGAGTTTACCGGCAAGGTTGCCGGGCTGCCGAGTTTTCAGGAAGGCAAGGTGACGCGGCTGAACGATTGGCTGAGCGCCCGCGGAAAATCGCTGGCCGACTTCGGCACCAGCTGGTTCTATAGTGATTCGCACAACGATCTGCCGTTGATGAAGTGCGTCAGCCAGCCGGTGGCCGTTGACCCGGACGACATCCTGCGCGCCCATGCCGAGCAGCAGGGCTGGCCGATCATCAGTCTCAGATAAGCATTGCCTTTGAATAAATCCGGCTTTTTACGGCTGCAGCATAAACTGCATGACAAACTTGGTACCGGCGTAAGCCAGCAACAGCAGTACAAAACCGCTCAGTGTCAGGCGGATGGCAGTGCGCCCGCGCCAGCCGTAAATATGACGTCCGAGCAGCAGGCCGGCATAAATCAGCCAGGAGAGCAGGGCGAAGATGTTTTTGTGATTGAACTTCATCGCCTGATTGAAGATGTGCTCAGAGAACATGATGCCGCTGAGCAAGGTCAGGGTGAGCAACAGGAAGCCGATACCGATGACGCGGAACAGCATGTTTTCCATCACAATCAGCGGGGGGAAATCAGCCAGCCGGGTCAGTTTGGGTTTTCCGTGCAGACTTCGCTCGGCAGCCGCCATCAAGAGGGCATGCAGGGCGGCGAAGGTAAACAGGCTGTAGGCCAGTAGCGCGATGACCAGATGCGCCAGAAACAAGGGTTGGTCAGTATAAGGCAGCAGGTTGAATTCGTGGATGCTGCCGTGCAGCAGCACAAACAAGGCAGCCGGTGGCAACACATAGGCTTGCAGGCTGTTGTAGGTTTGGCGTATGTCTGTGATCCAGTAGATCAGTACCGTCAACCAGAAAATCATTGAAAGCGCATTGCCGAAACCGAGGCTGAGGCCGAGCAGATTGGCATCGCCGACGAAAATCCCGCGGTAAAGCAGCCAGCCGTGAATTGCCAGGCCAGTCGCGATGGCAGCCGAGTGCCAGTGCAGGGATATTTTTGCCGGAGCTGTTTTTGTGCTGCGCCAGAAATCGAATGCGACGAAGGCGTAGATCAGCGCGACGATGAGGTAAGGTAAAAACTCGCTCATGAAATCATTAGCCTGAATGACTTGGGTTAGAATCAAGGTTTATCACTATAGCATGTGCCAGACGGCAAAGTTAATGCCGTTGCCATCCACACGACACCGCACCATCAGAGGTTCATGAATGTTTGAAAATCTCAGCGGACGCTTGCAGGGCGTCATCAAAAATCTCAGAGGCCAAGCCAGACTGACCGAGCAAAATATTGCCGACGCCATGCGTGAGGTACGCATGGCCTTGCTGGAGGCTGACGTTGCGCTACCGGTGGTCAAGGATTTTATTGCGCGTGTCAAACAGCGTGCCGAGGGGCAGGAGGTGCTGCAAAGCCTGACGCCGGGCCAGGCCGTGATCAAGGTGGTGCACGACGTACTCACCGAACTGATGGGTGCCAGGGGCGAAGGGCTGGATCTGGCCGCAGTGCCGCCGGTGGTCATCCTGATGGCAGGTTTGCAGGGTTCCGGTAAAACCACCACCTCGGCCAAGCTCGCCCGCCTGCTCAAGTCACAGAAAAAGAAAGTGTTGCTGTCCAGCGCCGACGTCTATCGTCCGGCGGCTATCCAGCAGCTGAAAACACTGGCCCAGAGCCTGGAAGTCGATTGTTTCGATTCCAACGCAGGCCAGCAACCTGCAGATATTGCCAGTGCGACGCTGGATTTTGCCAAGCGTCATTTTTACGATGTCGTGATATTCGACACTGCCGGCCGGCTCGGTATCGATGAAGCGATGATGAACGAAATCCGTGCATTGCACGCATTGCTGAAGCCGACCGAAACGCTGTTCGTGGTCGATGCGATGCAAGGTCAGGATGCGGTGAATACCGCGCGTGCCTTCGGCGAAGCGCTGCCTTTGACCGGTGTCGTGCTGACCAAGCTGGACGGCGACGCGCGTGGCGGCGCTGCGCTCTCGGTGCGGCACATTACCGGCAAGCCGATCAAGTTCATCGGCGTCAGCGAAAAGGTCGACGGGCTCGAACCGTTCCATCCCGAGCGCATGGCTTCGCGCGTGCTGGGCATGGGCGACGTGCTCTCCCTGATCGAGCAGGCGCAGAAAAGCGTCGACATCGATGAGGCCAAAAAACTTGCCGACAAGGTGAAATCCGGCAAGAGCTTCGATCTTGATGATTTCAAGATGCAGATGCAGCAAATGCGCAATATGGGCGGTATCGGCGCCCTGATGGACAAACTCCCCGGACAGATGGCAGGTATGGCCGGCAAGATCAGCGGCGATGCCGGCGACAAGGCCATCCGCCGCATCGAAGGCATCATCAATTCGATGACCCCGCTCGAGCGCCGCAAACCTGAAGTCATCAAGGCAACCCGCAAACGCAGAATCGCTGACGGCGCAGGCGTGCATGTGCAGGAAGTCAACCGCATGCTGAAGCAGTTCGAAGAAGCGCAGAAGATGATGAAAATGTTCTCCAAGGGCGGCGCCAGCAAGCTCATGCGTGCAATGCAGGGCAGATTCCCCGGCCTGCGCTGAAACTTGCATTGACGAGCAGGGCGGTTTTCAGGATAATCACGCCCTTTCTGCAGTCTGGTGTTTACACGGACTCGGGCTGTTAGCTCAGCTGGTAGAGCAGCGGACTTTTAATCCGTTTGTCGTGGGTTCGATCCCCGCACAGCCCACCAATTAAATCAAAGGGTTAGCTTAAACGCTAACCCTTTGTGCTTTTTTGTGGCAAATTTGGCGACGGTCTTCGGAACATCGCTGCTTTTC
>JBEDHT010000001.1:0-3309 GCA_041174025.1 Pseudomonadota bacterium | reverse complement strand
TGGCATTGATGAGGATTTCATCCACTTGCGGCTGCAGGCGCGCCAGCACATGCGCCACCATCGGTTTACCTGAAAACTCCACCAGACCCTTGTCAACGCCGTTCATGCGCCGCGCCAGACCGCCCGCCAGTATGATGCCGCTGATACTCAACCTGTGCCTCGCTCTGCGTATCTGAAGCGCTCCGCGCCGGTGAACAACAAAAAATGTTTGCCTTGCGAGCGTCCTATCATGGTCATACCGACCTTGTTGGCGACCTCCCAGCCCATGCGCGTGAGGCCGGAACGCGAAACCAGAAACGGCACACCCATTTGCGCAGCCTTGATTACCATTTCGCTGGTCAGACGGCCGGTGGTATAAAAAATCTTGTCAGCGCCACTGACATCATCCAGCCACATGAAACCGGCGATCGCGTCGACGGCGTTGTGACGGCCGACATCCTCCACGTAGTAAAGTATCTCGCTGCCTTGTGCCAGCGCGCATCCATGCAGCGCGCCGGCCTTTTTGTAGAGGCTGTCGTAGCGGCGCACATTATCCAGCAGCGCATAAAGGGTGGGCTCTTCGAGCACTGCATCGTGCGGTAGCCGGATGTTGTCGAGGTCTTCCATCAGATCGCCGAACACCGTGCCCTGGCCACAGCCGGTGGTTACCGTGCGTTTATCCAGACGTTTTGCGCTTTTGAGACCGTGGCGGGTAGTGACCGCCACTGCATTGACCTCCCAATCGACCTGTACTTCGGCGATTTCCTCGATGCTGCCCACCAGCCGCTGGTTGCGTAAATAGCCGAGTGCCAGTGCTTCCGGCGCTGCACCCAGCGTCATCAGAGTGACGATCTCGCGTTTATCCACATAGAGTGTCAGCGGCGCTTCTCCGGCGATTTCCGTTTCGACCGGTTCGCCGTGCTCGTTGCTGGCCATGACGCTGAAAGTCAGCGGTCTGGAAGCCTGGGAAATCAGCGGGCGGCGGGAAGTGGTCACGAGCAGTATGGGCAGTATCAGGAAGGAAGTCCGGCCGCTTTTTCAGCCGCCGGTGTGCGACATGAATCTGACAACGGACGGCTCGGCCCGGCGCAGGTCAAAATCATGGCCCTTGGGCTTGATGCGCATGCTGCCGGTGATGGCTTCGATCAACGGCCCGTCATCGTCCGGATGCGCTCTCAATAAAGGCATCAGATCGACCTTGTCTTCCTGGCCGAGGCAGAGGAACAGCTCGCCTTTGCAGCTGATGCGCACGCGATTGCAGGATTCGCAGAAATTGTGGCTGTGTGGCGAAATGAAGCCGACCTTGGTCTTCGTGCCGGGAATGCGCCAGTACTTGGCCGGACCGCCGGTGGTTTCGGCGCTGCTGACGAGCGTGTGGTGTGCCTGCAGGAGCTGTAGCGTGGCTTCGTTACTGACATAGGTTGAGCCGCGCTGGTGATCGACTTCGCCGAGGGGCATTTCTTCGATGTAGGCGATATCGAGCGCATGGTCGATGGCGAATTGCAGCAAGGGCAGCGCTTCGTCGTCGTTGATGCCGCGCATCAGCACCGTGTTGAGTTTGATGTTTTCAAATCCGGCCTGTTTTGCGGCGGCGATGCCACGCATGACTTTATCCAGTTCACCAACGCGGGTGATTTTGCGGAAACGTCCGGCGTCGAGGCTGTCGAGGCTGATGTTGATGCGTTTGACGCCGGCCTGTTTCAGAGCGGCAGCCTGTTGCTCGAGCTGCGATCCGTTGGTAGTGAGCACCAGCTCACGCAAGCCTTCGAGCTGGCCGATCTCTTCAAACAGCCATAATGCATTTTTTCTGACCAGCGGTTCGCCGCCAGTGATCCGTACCTTGCCGACACCGAGTGAAACAAACGCCTTGACCAGTCTGGCGCATTCTTCCAGTGAAAGCACCTCGTCTCTCGGCAGAAATGTCATTTTCTCCGACATGCAGTAGACGCAACGAAAATCGCAGCGATCAGTGATCGACAGCCGGATGTAATCCACCCTGCGGCCGAATTGGTCGATGAGCACGGGCTGATGTTGAGAAACGGCTGACATGGGGATTTTGGCGGTAGCTGGCCATGAAGTGATTACCCCCCGATTTTAAGTCTTTCATGAGGCATTAACAATGCTGCGTGCAGTAGGGTTATAGTACGTATCGTATGGGGTAGTTAAAATCCCCGCTGATTTGCAGGTGGATTATTTTCTGGTAGACAAGCCATGACATCAAAATACATCAAAATACATTTGCCCTACGGCAAAGTCTCGGCGATCGGACCGGGCAAGGCAGACCTGCTGGAAGCGATCGCGCAGAGCGGTTCGATTTCTGCGGCGGCACGCCAGATGGGCATGTCCTACAAACGCGCCTGGGATCTGGTCGACACCATGAACAAAAGCTTCAAGCAGCCGCTGGTATCAACAGCGACCGGCGGCTCGCATGGTGGCGGCGCGCAAATGACTGTCTTTGGTCACGAAGTGTTACGCCGCTATCGTGAAATCGAGCTCAAAGCGTGCAGGACTGTTGAAGATGAATTGACCGCGCTTGCAGGATTTCTGAATCCGCAGGAGTAAGTGCCTGCTATCGTAATGGTCTTTTCAGCCGCAGGATTCCACCGGCGGCAGATGTTTCAATTCTTCGTCGGTAAAGAGGCGGGAACGGATGATGAAATGGCGCCCGGTTCCCTGCTCCAGCGAGAACTGGCCGCCGTGGCCGGCAATCGCATCCAGCGTGAGATGGGTGTGCTCCCAGTACTCGAACTGGAATTTCGCCATGTAGAACGGCACACCATGGACTTCGCCCAGTTTCACATCTGAAGCGCCAACCAGAAATTCACCTTCTTTCAAGCACATGGGGGCGCTGCCTTCGCAGCATCCGCCGGACTGGTGGAACATGAGGTTGCCATGTCTGGCTTTCAGCTCGTCGAGCAAAGCTTCTGCTGCGGGTGTTGCCACGATTCGTGATGCCTGCATCTGTTACTCCTTGAAATCGTCACGCACAGCGCGTGCAATGCTATGAATGAAAAAAAGGATGCGAGGTTCTGTGAACCATCGCATCCGTTCATGTCAGCCGGTCATCCGGAAGTCAGCAAACTGGATTCCGGATAACTGCTTCGCAGTTTCCGGAATGACGAGGTTTGTTTGTTCCGGTTTTCTCAGGAAAGTGTTGATTTATTTGTCATACCGGCGCAGGCCGGTATCCAGGCCTTTTTTTGACCGGGTTCCGGCCGGCGCAGAAACGACTAAACCGAATAAATCAGGGTTTCCCTAGAAGAAGCCGAGCGCGTTAGGGCTATAGCTCACCAGCAGGTTCTTGGTCTGCTGGTAGTGATCCAGCATCAT